>JAYSMB010000480.1:0-7365 GCA_043725065.1 Burkholderiales bacterium | reverse complement strand
ATGGGTGCGCTTGCCATGGCCGACCTCGTCCTTGCCGGCGATGTCTTCGCGGATCGTCACCGCGCCCTGCGCCATCGACAGATGCGGATCGACGATCGCCGGCAGCTCCTCGTAGTCGACCTCGACGGCATCGGCGCCGTCGATCCGCATCTGTCGATGGCGCAGGGCGCGGTGACGATCCGCGAAGACATCGCCGGCAAGGACGAGGTCGGCCATGGCAAGCGCACCCATCCGAACCACATCTTCACCTGGGAAGCGGGCGACAAAGAGGCTACAGACGCGGCCTTCGCCAGCGCCGCGGTGACGGTGAAGGAAGAGATCCTGAATCCGCGCGTCCATCCCTGTCCGCTCGAGACCTGCGGCTGCGTCGCCTCGTTCGACAAGGTCACGGGCCAGCTCACGGTCTACATCACCTCGCAGGCACCGCACCTGGTGCGCACCGTCGTGGCGATGCTCTCGGGCATTCCGGAGAGCAAGATTCGCATCATCAGCGGCGACATCGGCGGCGGCTTCGGCAACAAGGTGCCGATCTATCCGGGCTACGTCGTCGCGATCGTGGCCTCGATCGTCACCGGCGTGCCGATCAAGTGGATCGAGTCGCGGATCGACAACATCTCGACCACCGGCTTCGCTCGCGACTATCACGGTACCGGCGAACTCGCCGCCGATGCCGACGGCCGGATCAAGGCCTTGCGCTTCACCGCGCTGGCCGATCACGGCGCGTTCAACTCGCACGTCTCGGCGACCAAGCTGCCGGCCGGCCTGTTCAGCATCTGCACCGGCTCGTACGATATTCCCAAGGCTTACTGCCGGGTCGACGCGGTCTACACCAACAAGGCGCCGGGGGGAGTGGCCTACCGTTGCTCGCTGCGCGTGACCGAGGCGGTCTACCTGATCGAACGCATGATCGACGTGCTGGCGCAAAAGCTCGGCATCGACAAGGCCGAGATCCGCCGCCGCAACTTCGTCAAGGCCGACAAGTTCCCCTACAACACCTCGCTCGGCTGGACCATCGACAGCGGCAACTACCAGGTCGCGCTCGAGAAGGTGCTGAAGGCGGTCGACTACGAAGGGCTGCGCAAGGAGCAGGCCGAGAAGCGCGCCAGGGGCGAGCTGATGGGAATCGGCATCTGCACCTTCACCGAGATCGTCGGCGCCGGCCCGACCAAGGTCTGCGACATCCTCGGCATCGGCCTGTTCGACAGCTGCGACATTCGCGTCAACCCGACCGGCAGCGCGATCGCCCGGCTCGGTACGATGAGCCAGGGCCAGGGCCACGCGACGACCTACGCCCAGATCATCGCCACCGAGCTCGGCCTGTCGTCGGACGAGATCCAGATCGAAGAAGGCGACACCGACAAGGCGCCCTACGGCGCGGGCACCTGGGGTTCGCGTTCCACGCCGGTGGGCGGCGCGGCGGCGGCGATGGCTGCGCGCAAGATCAAGGCCAAGGCGCAGAAGATCGCGGCGCATCTGCTCGAAGTGGGTGAAGGCGATCTCGAATGGGAGATCGACCGGTTCAAGGTCAAAGGCAACCCGGCCCAGACCAAGACCATGAAAGAGATCGCCATGGCGGCGCACACCAGCAACCTGCCGGACGGCATGGAAAAAGGGCTGGACGGAACCGAGTACTACGACCCGCCCAACATGACGTTCCCGTTCGGCGCCTACGTCGCCGTTGTCGACATCGACCGCTTCACCGGGGAGACCAAGGTGCGGCGCTTCTATGCGCTCGACGATTGCGGCACGCGGATCAACCCGATGATCATCGAGGGCCAGATCCATGGCGGGCTGACCGAGGCCTTCGCCGTGGCATTCGGCCAGGCGATCCCGTTCGACGAGAACGGCAATCATCTCGGCAACAGCCTGATGGACTATTTCCTGCCGACCAGCGTCGAGACGCCGCATTGGGAGACCGACCACACGGTCACACCGTCACCGCATCACCCGATCGGCGCGAAGGGCGTGGCGGAGTCGCCGCACGTCGGCGGCATTCCGTGCTTCAGCAATGCGGTGGTCGACGCCTTCGCGCACCTCGGCGTCACGCATATGGACATGCCCCATACGGCGTTCCGTGTCTGGCAGCAATGCAAGGCGCTCGGCATCGACAAGCGATAGCCGGCGCCCCGGGAGCGGAATGAAGGTCGAGATCGCGAAGTCCTATCCGATGCCGTGCTCGGCGGAGGTGGCCTGGGAGTTCCTGCAAGACATCGAATCGGTCGCGAGCTGCATGCCCGGCGCGAAGATCACCGAGCGCCTGGACGCCAACCGCTACAAGGGCACGGTGACGGTCAAGGTCGGGCCGGCGACGATGTCGTTCCGCGGCGAAGTCGAGATGAAGGACGTCGACCCGCCGGCCCGCACGCTGCGCCTGCTCGGCAAGGGAACCGACAGCACCGGGAGCTCCGGCGCATCGATGAACCTGAGCGCACGCGTCGAGCCGGCCGAAGTCGATCGCTCGACGCTCGTGGGCACGAGTGAAGTCTCGATGAGCGGCAAGGCCGCCGCGTTCGGGGGCCGGATGATGAACACCGTGGCCGACCAGATCCTGAAGCAGTTCGCCGACAACTTCGCGGCCCGGGTCGGCGCGATTCAGGCGCAGCGGTCGGCCCCGGTTGCAACAGCGAAGGGAGCGGCTCTGCCAACGCCGCCGCCGGCCGCGACGGAACTGAACGGACTCGCCCTGGCGTGGGCCATTTTTCGCGACTGGCTGCGCGGCCTGTTCGGCAAGAATACGGCGTGAATCTTCCCGGCCAGCGAATGAACGAGGTCATCGCCCTGCAGCGCGAGCTGGAAGGCGCGGGCTACATCGCCGAGCCCGCGCTCGCGGCGGCGTTGTTGTTGATGCTCGATCTCGGCCGGCCCTTGCTGCTCGAGGGCGACGCCGGCGTCGGCAAGACCGAGATCGCGAAGGCGCTTGCCACGGTGCGTGCGACCCGTCTGATCCGCCTGCAGTGCTATGAAGGGCTGGACGTGCACTCGGCGATGTACGAATGGAATTACCAGCGGCAATTGCTGGCGATCAAGCTGCTCGAGCACGACGACCGGCCGGCGGCCGTCAAGGAGCAGGACATCTTCTCGGAGCGCTACCTGCTCAAGCGCCCGCTGCTCGAAGCGATCAGCTGCGATCAGCCGCCGGTGCTGCTGATCGACGAGGTCGACCGCGCCGACGCGGCCTTCGAGGCCTATCTGCTCGAGCTGCTCTCGGACTTCCAGATGTCGATCCCCGAACTCGGCACCGTGCGGGCGGTGACGCGGCCGATGGTGGTCATCACCTCGAACGGCACGCGCGAGCTTTCCGACGCCTTGCGCCGTCGCTGCCTGTACCAGTACATCGACTATCCGGGCTTCGCCAAGGAGCTCGCGATCGTCGAAATCAAGGTGCCGCAGGCGGCGGGGGAGCTGGCGCGGCAGGTCGTCGAGTTCGTGCAGAGCGTGCGCCGCATGGAGATGCGCAAAAGGCCCGGCATCGCCGAGACGCTCGACTGGACGGCTGCCCTGTTGCGCCTCGGGCTCTCGTCGCTCGACGACGATGGCGCCGAGCGCATCCTCGACACGCTGAGTGCCCTGATCAAGACCCGCGAGGACCGGGCCGGGTTCACGCGCGATGTCGTCGCCCGGATCGCCGCGGCATGCTGAGCGTCGTCCCCTCCGTCGCCGTCGACCCTGGGTTCGCCTTGCGTGCGCGCCTGGCCGGCTTTGCGGGGTTCCTTCGCGCCAACGGCTACGGCACCGGCGGTGCCGATGGGGTTGGCGTGCTCGATGCGACGATTCGAACCGGCGTTCTCGATCCACGCATCCTGCGCTGGAGCCTCAAGGCGCTGCTGTGCGGCCGGGGCGACGAATGGCGCCGCTTCGACACCTTGTTCGACGCCTATTTCCTGCCGCCGAACAAGACCGTGTTCGTCGGCAGCAACGTGGCCGCTTCCGCGACCCGCGAGTCACCCGGCGGCCAGCGAGACAGCGATGACGGCGAGCCTGCCATCGCTACCGGCCATGGCGCGGACAGCGACGACGATGCCGGAGCCGGCCGGCACGGCGCGAGTCGTGAAGAGGTCCTGGCGTCGACCGATTTTCGCGACCTGAATCAGGCCGAACACGCTCGTGCGATCGAGGCGCTGATGCGCCGTTTCGCGCGGCGCCTGAAGCACTTGCGTCTGCGCCGCGAAGCGCGCTTTCATCATGGCCGCCGGCTCGACCTGCAGGGCACGATCCGGCAGAGCGTGGCCAGCGGCGGCACGCCGGTGCGGCTGGCGTGGAAGGAGCGGCGCCGGATCCGCCCGCGACTGATCCTGCTGCTCGACGTGAGCCGCTCGATGAGCCTCTACAGCTTTTTCTACCTGCGCCTGGCGCGCGCCCTGTGCGCCGAGCTGGTCGACGTTCATTGCTTCATCTTCCACACCCGCATGACCGGCGTGGCCGAGGCGCTGCGCGATCCCGACCCGTGGCGATCGCAGGAGCGGCTGCACCTGCTCGCGGCCGGCTGGGCCGGGGGAACGCGGATCGGCGAATGCCTGCGCGACTTCAACCGCGACCATGGCGCGCGCCTGGTCCATTCGCGCACCGGCGTGATCGTCGTCAGCGACGGCTACGACACCGGCGAGCCCGAGCTGTTGTCGCAAGCGCTGGCGACGCTTCGGCGTCGGGCGCGGCGCCTGGTCTGGCTCAATCCTTTGCTGAACCAGCCAGGGTTCACGCCCGCCTGCCGCGGCATGCGGGCGGCCCTGCCGCATCTCGACCTGCTGACCGCGGGGGCTGATCTGGCGAGTCTGGAACGGGTTCTGCCGCAGCTCATCGAAACATTGAGATGACCAGCGACGAGTTCATGGAAATGGCGCGCGACCTGAACGGGCGCGGCGAAGCGTACGCGCTGGTCACGGTGGTTCGCGCAGTTGCGCCCACCTCGGCCTACCTCGGCGCTCAGGCGATCGTGCTGGCCGACGGCGCCTTGCACGGCTGGATCGGCGGCGGTTGCGCGAAAGGCGTCGTCATCGATGCGGCGCGAGCCGCGATCGAGAAGGGCGAGCCCAAGCTCGTGCGCATCAGCAACGAGCAGCTCGAGCCGGAGGCCGATATCGAGCAGCGCAGCATGCAATGCGCCAGCAACGGCACGATCGAGCTCTTCATCCAGCCCTACAGCGTGCGCAGCGCCCTGTGCGTGCTCGGTGACACGCCCGCCGCCGACGAAGCGCGATTCCTCGCCGTACGCTACCGGATCAGGCTCACCGAATCTGCCGACGACGCGCCGGTCGTGCTGGTGGCGACGCAAGGCCAGGGCGACGAAGAAGCGCTCGAGACCGCCTTGCGCAGCCGCGCCGACAAGGTGCTGATGATCGCCAGCCGACGCAAGGCCGACAAGCTGCGCGCCGTGATGCGGATGCGCGGCGTAGATGAGGCCCAGCTGGCGCGTCTTCAGGCACCCGCGGGACCGGACGCGGGCGCCAAGACGCCGGGCGAGATCGCGCTGGTCTCCATCGTCGGCGTGCTCGCCTTGCTGCGTGGCCGGCCTGCGGAGCCGGCGCAGGCCGGGCGAGACGTCCGCGCCTCGACTTCGCCGAACGTTGCCGGCGCACCGCCCGACGGAAAATTCATCAACCCGGTCTGCGGCACGGCCGTGAGCGTCACCGATGCCATGCACGTCGAGAGCCACGAAGACGTGTCCTACTACTTCTGCTGCGACGGTTGCTGGGTGACCTTCCGCAACGACCCCGCCAAGTACGCGGCGATCCATCATCTCGCCACCCGGGCTCGGGCGGCGGCGTGACGGCCTTGTTCGTGCCGCCCGCAGTCGATCGGCGCACTGCGGCGTTCCTGTTACGGGCGCCGCGCGCCATGCTCGTGCTGGGAGCCTTCGGCATGGCGCTCGGTCTGCTGGTCGACTCGCGCGCGCTGGCGCCGGGCGAGCTGGCGAACATCTGCGGGCCGGCGAACCGAGGCCTGTGGCCGCTGATGCAGTTGCACTGGGCTCTGTTGCCATGGGCGCATGTCGGCATGTGGGCAGGCGGTCTGGCGGCGATACCGGCGCTGCGGGCGGTCCGGCCCGGTTGCCGCCGAAAGTACTGCGTACGCCTGGCGCAGAACATCGCCTGCTCGGCATGGATGACGGTCGGTATGTCGGTCGGCGCGCTCGTGTTCGAGGGTGTCGGCACGCCATCCGCGACACGTTCCGCGCTTGCCATGCTTGCCGGCATGGTCTGGGGAATGGCGACCAGCATCGCGCTGTATCGACTCTGGATTCGCGTTCGTCCCCTGGTCGGCTGGAGCTTCGATCGACGCGCCGAGGTGCCGCAGCGCTGAGGCGACAATCGCGTCCACCTCAGGCATGTGCTTCGCTTCGTCGCCGAGGAGCTGTCCTCGGTTCCACTCTATCGTCGAACCCTGAACTGGGCAATGAA
This sequence comes from Burkholderiales bacterium, assembly GCA_043725065.1. Taxonomy (GTDB): domain Bacteria; phylum Pseudomonadota; class Gammaproteobacteria; order Burkholderiales; family Burkholderiaceae_C; genus Schlegelella_A. Next base: position 970 of record JAYSMB010000480.1, on the reverse strand, counting down.
GAAGAGTGTGCACGCCATTCAGTGGCCGAACGACAAGCCCGAGCTGCGCTGGCTGCGCGTCCAGTCCTGAACCCCGACCACGATTTCGACCGGATTCCCATGACCATCACCCGCTTCTCGTTTCCGACCACGATCCAGTTCGGACCCGGCGCGCGCCGCCTTTGCGGCCCGCACTTGAAGGAGCTCGGATTCGAGCGCCCGCTCGTCGTCACCGACAAGGGCCTGGCGGCGCTGCCGCTGCTCGGCGAGTTCACCGCGACCCTGGCCAGCGCCGGGCTCGTGCCCTCGGTGTACCCCGGCGTGTTCGGCAATCCGACCGGCGACCAGGTGATGAACGGTGCCGCCGCGTATCGGGCACATCGTGCCGACTGCGTCGTCGGCGTAGGTGGCGGCGCTGCGCTCGACGTCGCCAAGGTCGTCGGCCTGCTCGCCACGCACGAGGGCGACGTGATGGAGTACGTCTGGGACCATCCTGAGGTGCGGGCGATCGGCGCTGCGTTGCCATACTTCGTCGCCTTGCCGACGACCGCGGGCACCGGCAGCGAGGTCGGTCGCAGCAGCGTCATCAGCGAGGAGGCCACGCACGTCAAGCGCGTCATCTTCTCGCCGCGGATCCTTGCCAAGGTCGTCTTCGCCGACCCTGAGCTCACTCTTGGCCTGCCGCCCGCGGTGACGGCGGCGACCGGCATGGACGCGCTGACCCACAACGTCGAGAGCTACCTGTCGTCGGCGTATCACCCGCTTTGCGACGGCATCGCCCTCGAAGGCGTTCGCATCGCCGCCCGTTCGCTCGCGACGGCAGTGCGCGAGCCGGGCAACATCGAGGCGCGCGCCGACATGATGATGAGCTCGATGATGGGCGCCATCGCCTTCCAGAAAGACCTCGGCGCGGTGCATTCGTGTGCGCATGCGCTCGGCACCGTGTGCGACATGCACCACGGCCTCGCGAACGCGCTGATGATCGACACCG
>JAYSMB010000479.1:0-2768 GCA_043725065.1 Burkholderiales bacterium | reverse complement strand
GATGAGGCACACGCATGCGACCCGTGCGCTGGGCAGCGGCGCTGACCTGACACCGTGCGCGACAACCTGCGCCATTCGTCGATTTCGACGAAATCGATGGACCTCCACAGGACGACATCAGCGGGCGACGGCGACGCAGGGCGTACCAATCCGCATGAAAAGGACGAAGCTCGTCTGAACAGGCGTTTTCTAAGTGACTGTCGGCAAATAGCTTTTTCGGTACGACCGTATCAATTTGCACCGAAAGTACGACCACCCCGAGCAGGTCGATGCGCGCGAGCTGTGCCAGCCGTCGTCCGAAGCTGCCGTCGCCGTGCGCGACCCGGAGCTCTTCCAACAGGCGCAGCGCGCGCACGTACAGCACGGTAAACCCCGATCGCGCCGCCTGCTGGGCGAGCGCGCATTGCGCCATGGGTTTCATGGGCGACTCGCCAACCACAGTTCCCCGGATAGGGGCAGCGAGCTCTACTCGATCTTGATGTTCGCGTTCTTGATCACCTGTGCCCACTTGGCCGATTCGCTGCGCATGAAAGTCGCGAACTGCGCTGGCGTGCCACCCGCGGCCTCAAGGCCCTGGGTCGCCAGCTTGGCCTTCATGTCGGTCGACTCGAGGGCGTTGTTGGCCGTGGCGGCCAGCTTGTCCACGATGGGCTGAGGCGTTCCTGCCGGGGCGAAAAGGCCGTACCAGGTGCTGGCGTCGTAGCCGGGCACGCCGGCCTCGGCGACCGTCGGCACGGTGGGCAGCACTTCCGACCGCCGCGCTCCGGTGATCGCCAGCGCCCTGATTTTGTTGGCCTTGATAAACGGAACCGCGAGGCCGACATCGACGAAGAGCATCTGGATGTGGCCGCCAAGTAGATCCGTGATGGCGAGCGAGAGTCCCTTGTAGGGCACGTGGGTCATCTGCACGCCGGCCATGCTCGTGAAGAGCTCGGTCGCCAGGTGGGGCGAGCCGCCCGTGCCCGATGAGCCATAGTTGATCTTGCCCGGCTGCGATTTCGCATAGGCAATCATCTCGGCGAGCGTCTTCACCGGCACGCTCGGGTTGACGGCGACGATGAAAGCGCTGGTGCCCAGATTGGTGATGGGCACGAGGTCTTTCGTCGGGTCGAATGGCAGCCGGCCCAGGTGCGGTGCAACGACGAGCGTGCCGGCCGCACCGATCAGCAAGGTGTAGCCATCGGGCGGCGCCTTGGCGACGATGTCGCTGCCGGTGACGCCGTTCGCGCCCGCCCTATTGTCGACGACGACCGGCTGGTCGAGGCCGGCCGCAAGACGTTCTGAGACCGCGCGGGCAACGAAGTCGGTGCCCCCGCCGGCGGCGTACGGCACGACCATGCGGATGGGCCGCACGGGGTATTCCTGCGCATGCGCCGGCACAGCGACCGAAGAACAAGCGAGGAGGGCCGCCGTCATCAGGCTAGGGAGCGAGAGCTTCATTGGGACGTCTCCGGGTGGCGCGGAAGCTTGTTGCGAGATTCGTCGTGTTGGCGCGCGATCGCATGGATCCTCTATTCGTGACCAGTGATCTCTTTGACCAGCGTTGACCAGGGTTGCTCGAGTCGCTGCGCGTCGCCGCGCACGATGGCCTCCAACACGCTGACGATGCCCGGGTACACCGGCACGGCGAGCGCACGCATCTTCTCGATCCACACGTCGGGGGGCAGCGGCCGGTCGGGCCCGCCGCGCGCGCTGAGGCATTCGGCTTCGAAGCTGTTGCCATCGTGCAGCCGCACGGCCACGCGCGCGGGCCGGTCGTTCGGGGGCGGCAGCGCCGGCGTCCAGGCCGCCGTGACGACGCGGCCGCGCAGCGCGGCGATCGACGGCTCGTTCAGGGCGCGCGCGTCAAAAGCTCGCGCGCCAGCGTCGCCGGTGAGCAATGCCGCGGCCACGGCGTGCGGCATTGAGAACTTGGCGCCGAGCGTCGTGTGCGGTGCGGGGTTGACGAGCGGCAAGGCGAGGGCGTGGGTATCGACGGTCACCGAGGAAATGGCGTCGGCGACGCCCACCTCCGGGTGTTGCTCGCGCAAGTCCAGGGCGGCTTTCCACGGCCGAGTGCAGGTGTTGGCAGCAGGCGTAGATCTTGGTGTAGCTGTCGAGCACCGCCCAGCTCTTCCCGAGATCACGGTCAAGCCACTCGGGCTGTGACTCACCGCCGAGCACGCTGCTATACACGTCGAAGAACGCGCCGGGAATACCGCCGATGCCGCAGTGGCTCCATTCGATGACCATGAGGCCATTCCAAGCCGCGCTGGCCGGCCAGACATTGCGCACAAGCGCGCCTTCGGCGAGGTGGTTGCGCGGCGCGGGCCCGATCAAGGTCGCCGCCGCACCGAGCGCGCCGATCAGTGCATCCGGCGGGATCCGCGTCGCAAAGCCGACGCCGGCCGCGGCTCCGATCGCGCCGTAGCGGCCATGCGATTGCATCGTCATCGCGGCCGGCTTCCAGGCTCGCGCGATGCGCGTGACGAACTCATACCCGAGGACGAGCGCGCGCAGCAGTTCGTCCGTGCGCAGCCCGGTGGCTTCGGCGTGAGCGAGCAGCCCGGGGAGCACATAGAGGCCGGCATGACACGGCGTCGGTCGGTAGCCCTCGTCAAGTTCGAGCCAGTCGGCGGCGACGGCGTTGGCGACCGCTGCCGAGATGCGGTCGGTGCGGGAGGCACCGCCGCGCCAGACCGTGGCCTCTTCGGAGCCGTGGGTGCGCTTCAGCAGCCGTGTGTGAAAGCGCGCGACCTCGGGCTCGTCGCGCGCGCCGATCATCGCTG
>JAYSMB010000478.1:0-3551 GCA_043725065.1 Burkholderiales bacterium | reverse complement strand
CTCGCCGTCTTCGGGCCGGTAGGGATTCGAACTCAGCATCACGGTCTCGCTCATGCCGTAACGCTCGAGAATGGTGTGGCCGGTGCGAGTGCGAAACGCGTCGAAGGTCTCGATCAGCATCGGCGCCGAGCCGCTGATGAAGAGGCGCATGTGGCGGCACGCGTCGACCTTCAGGCCGGGCTCGGCGAGCAGGCGGACGTAGAGCGTCGGCACGCCCATGAAGACGGTCGCACGCGGCAGCAGCGTCACGACCTTGCGCGCGTCGAAGCGATCGAGCCAGAGCATCTTCGCGCCGGCGAGCAGGGCGCCATGCGACGCGACGAACAGGCCGTGCACGTGGAAGATCGGCAGGGCGTGGATCAGCACATCGCCGCCCTCGGCCGGCGTGCGCCAGCCCCAGTACGTCTTCAGCGTCTCGGCGTTCGAGACGAGGTTGCCGTGGCTCAGCATGGCGCCTTTGCTGCGCCCGGTCGTGCCGCTCGTATAGAGGATCGCGGCAAGGTCGCCTGTGCCGCGTCGCGCCGGCGTATGCGTGTCGGCGAAGTGGCTAGCGCGCTCGAGCAGGCTGCCGCCGCGATCGGCGCCCAGGCTGAAGACCCACGTCGTTCCGGCAGCGAAGGCGAGCCGCGAAAGCCGCGCAAAGTCCTTCGCCGCGCAGACGAACACGCTCGGCTCGGCGTTGCCGATGAAGTAGGCCAGCTCGTCGCTCTTGTAGGCGGTGTTCAGCGGCAGGTAGACATAGCCGGCGCGCAGCACGGCCAGGTAGAACAGCAGCGACTCGACCGACTTGTCCACCTGCACGGCGACCCGCGCGCCCGCCGGCAGGCCGAGCGAGTCGAGCAGGTTGGCGAGCATCGCGGTGGCACGCTCGATGTCGCGCCAAGTGTATGAAAGCGGCGCTTCGGCGACGGTCTCGATGGCCGCGGCGTCGAGGCCGGCCGGAAAGCCCGCGCGAAGTGCCGAGAACAGGTTGGCGTCGCTATCTTTCATGCTCAAGGTTGTCCGCGTCGTTGAACGTGTGGCGGATTCTTGCCGGACGTTCGGGCGCGTCAATCGGGCCGATCTCGGTAGCCACGGCAAGGGTTGCTCGATCGGCGGAAAGCTGATTGCCGTCGTCGACGGGCGCGAGCTGCGGGGCATCCCGTGCCGCGAGACCTCGCGAACCACCGCGCCGACCTTCATCAACCTGCGGTTGCGGCTCGAGAGGAAGCTCTGATCGGATCGCTGATCGTTCAGCCCGTCGAACGAAATTCAATCTTCTACACTTCCGCGCGCTCAGGGCGGTACCCGTGCGCACAAGCTCAGGAGATTCCCGATGAAAGCTCGATTCGCCAGCGCCCTTTCGGGCGCGATGTTCGCCACGTTCGTCACTGCCGCGATCGTCCATCCCTTGTACGCCGCGGCGCAGGGCAAGGGCGAGATCCGCATCGCCCACGTGTACAGCAAGACCGGCCCGCTCGAGGCCTACGGCAAGCAGACCCAGACCGGCTTCATGATGGGTCTCGACTACGCGACCAACGGCACGATGATGGTGGCCGGCAAGAAAATCGTCGTGATCGAGAAAGATGATCAGGGCAAGCCCGACGTGGGCAAGAGCTTGCTCGCCACCGCCTACGGCGACGACAAGGTCGATATCGCGGTCGGCCCGACGTCTTCGGGTGTCGCGCTGGCGCTGCTGCCGGTGGCCGAGGAATACAAGAAGATCCTGCTCGTCGAGCCCGCGGTGGCCGACTCGATCACCGGCGACAAGTGGAACAGGTACATCTTTCGCACTGGCCGCAACAGCTCGCAGGACGCGATCGCGAACGCCGTGGCCTCAGACATCGCCGGCGTGTCGATCGCCGTGCTGGCGCAAGACTACGCGTTCGGTAGAGACGGGGTGAAGGCATACAAAGAAAACCTGAAGAAGGCCAAGATCGTCCACGAGGAATACCTGCCGCCGGCGACCACCGATTTCACCGCCGGCATCCAGCGCTGCATCGACGCGCTCAAGGACAAGCCGGGCCGCAAGGTGATCGCGGTCGTATGGGCGGGCGCCACCACGCCGTTCCCGGCGCTCGCGAACCTGGACCTCAAGAATCGCTTCGGGATCGAGGTCGGGAGCGGCGGCAACATCCTGCCTGCGATGGCCGCCTACAAGCAGTTCCCGGGCATGGAGGGCGCGACCTACTACTACTTCGGCATACCGAAGAATCCGGTCAACGAATGGCTGGTCGCTAATCACTACACCAGGTTCAAGACACCGCCCGACTTCTTCACCGCGGGCGGCATGTCGGCTGCGATCGCGCTGGTCGATGCCTTCAAGAAGACGAACGGCGACACCAATACCGACAAGCTGATCGTCACGATGGAAGGCATGAGCTTCCAGACGCCCAAGGGCAAGATGACTTTCCGCAAGGAAGATCATCAGGCGATGCAGAGCATGTATCACTTCCGCATCAAGGCCGATCCGGCGTTCGCCTGGGGCGTGCCCGAGCTGGTGCGCGAGATCAAGCCGGAAGAGATGGGCGTTCCGATCAAGAACAAGCGCTGAATCCGCCGCATGAACCTGCCGCGCGTTCCGATCTCGCGACTGCGATGCTCGCCGTACCCCGGTACGGCTGCGCTTCTCGCCGCGACCTCGGGTCGCTCGTGACGGTTCCAGAGCCAGCTTCATCATGCTTGAGACGCAAGACCTGACGATCCGCTTCGGCGGCCATGTTGCCGTCGATCACGTGAGTTGCGCGTTTCGGCCCGGCACGCTGACCGCGATTGTCGGTCCGAACGGGGCGGGCAAGACGACCTACTTCAACCTGATCTCCGGGCAACTGCGCGCGGGCGTTGGCTCGGTGCGGCTGAATGGCGTCGACATCACGAACGAGCCGGTCTCGCAACGCACCCACCGCGGCCTCGGCCGCGCGTTTCAGCTGACGCAGCTGTTCCCCAATCTCTCGGTACTCGAGAACGTTCGGCTCGCGGTGCAGTCGCGGAGAAAACTCGGGCTCGACCTGTGGCGGGTCTGGCTCGACCATCGCGGCACGTTGACGCGGGCTCGCGAGCTGCTGGAGCGAGTTGCCCTCGGCGACCGTGCCGACGCGGCGGCGAGCAGCCTGCCGCACGGCGACCAGCGCAAGCTCGAGGTCGCGATGCTGATCGCGCTCGAGCCGAGCGTCTTCATGTTCGACGAGCCGACGGCCGGCATGAGCGTCGACGACGTGCCGGTGATCCTCGACCTGATCCGATCGCTGAAGGCCGACGGCGACAAGACCATCCTCTTGGTGGAACACAAGATGGACGTCGTGCGCGAGCTCGCCGACCGCATCGTCGTGCTGCACAACGGACAGCTCGTCGCCGATGGCGAGCCGGCGGCGGTGATGGCATCGCCGATCGTTCAACAAGCCTATCTCGGCATGGCCGCCGAGGAGCCGGCGTGACAGCGTTGCTCAAATTGCGGGGCGTGCACACGCACATCGGTGCGTACCACATCCTGCACGGTGTCGATCTCGATGTGCCCGCGGGCGAGGTGACGGTGCTGCTCGGCCGCAATGGCGCCGGCAAGACGACGACGCTGC
>JAYSMB010000477.1:0-1589 GCA_043725065.1 Burkholderiales bacterium | reverse complement strand
GCGGAAGCGGACGCGGATCTTTTCCTTGCCCGGATAGCTTTCGATGTGGGTGTCGGAAACGCCGTCCTTGTGCGCTTCGATCACCATGTTGTTGAGCAGTCGCACCAGCGAGTTGTCGCTCTGTTCGATCGGCCGCTCGTCGTCGCCCGAGCTGGCGCCGCGCTCGGCGCCTTCTTTCTCGAGCGACTCGACGAGCTCGTCGGTCGTACTCGGCAAGGGCGTCAGATCGAACTGGATCGGCGCGCCGAAGTCGTCGGATTTCTTGCCTGCCGCGGTGCCCAATTTCTCGTATGCGGAGCGCAGCGCAGTCTCGATCGCGGTGCCGCGTGCGAGCACGGGCACGACCTTCATGTCGGCGTTGAACTCGACCTCGTCCAGCGCGGCGCGACGCGAAGGGTCGTCGAGGGCGACGACCAGCCGGCCGTCGCGAATCAACAGCGGCATCACGCGCAGCCGCGCGGCGACGGCGTAGCTGAGCTTGCGCAGCGCTTCGGACTCGACCGGAAAGGCATCGAGATTGACCAGCGGATAGCCCATCTTGCGGGCCAGCGCGGTCTGAAGGTCGTCGCGCGAGACCACGCCCATGCGCACCAGCACCTCGCCGAGCGGCACGCTGCGGTCGAGCTGCTGCTGGACCAGCGCATCCTTGAGCTGCGCGTCGTTGACCATTCCGAGCGAGAGCAGCGCTTCGCCGATCCGGACCATCGGCATCTTGTGCTGGCGCTCGATCGCCTCGAGCAACTGGTCGGGCGAAACGATCTGCTTCATCACCAGGATGTCGCCGATCTTCTTGCTGCGCATTTCCTCCTGCAGGCCCATCGCCTCGGTGACCTGGTCGAAGGTCGCGTGGTGATCCTCGATCAGCAGCTCGCCGATCTTCTGGCCGATCTCGAAGCTTGCGATCGCGCTCTTCGGTATGAACATGCGCTTGACGCTGCCGTCGGCGTCGCAGGGCGGAAACAGGAACAGGCCGAAGTCGGTCTCGACCTGACCGATCGTCTGGCCTTGCAGGGCACCGCCCTCGGCCAACAGCACTTTGTACGGGCTGCTCTTGCGGTGCCGCAGCAGGTCGGCATGGGGATCGGTCAGCGGCAGCGGCAGTGGCATCAGCGGCGAGGTCAGCGTGAGTGCCTTGAACTGGTCGAAGCGCAGCGCCACCGTGGTCCGCGCCGGCGGCATCTGTACGTGGGCCACCGAGGTGTCGGGAACGAAGAAGGTCAGGCGGCCGGAGCTGATCTTCAGGTCGGCGCCGGTCAGGATCTGACAGGTCAGCGTCTCGGTCTGCTCGGTCGGCGCCGGGTAGCTGGCGAACGGCGGTGTCGGCCAGAGAAAGACTTCGCGGTTGCCTTTTTCCTTGGCGCTGGAGTTGGTGCTGGTGCTCGCCGAGTCAGCGTTGGCGGCGGACGCGTCGGCCTGCACGCGCTGAGCGGGGCGCGCGGGCATATCCCATTTGAGCGGGGCGAGCATGTCGGCCATGAGCGGTTCCTTCGGGCTGACGGCGCGCGCGGCTCCAAACGAGAGCCGCACCGAACCAGCAGACCCCTCATCGTGCGACCAATCGCCCGGCCGGGTTGCCCCGAAATGCGGGG
>JAYSMB010000476.1:0-2178 GCA_043725065.1 Burkholderiales bacterium | reverse complement strand
GACTTCGGTCACCGTGATGCCCTGCACGCCGATGGCGCTGAGGGCTTCGCGGACTTCGTCAAGCTTGAACGGCTTGACGATGGCGGTCACCATCTTCATGGTCGAACCTCTTTCTGGTCTGGGGTGATGCAACAACGGCGACCCGGGGCACGAGCCCCGCGGCCGCCAACCGGATTACATGGTCTTGGTCAGGGTCACGATGAAGCGAGCCTTGTTGACGCTGGTACCGTCGGACGAGAAGTTGAAGGAGTCCTTCTTGTTCGCGCCGACGATCGCGCCGGAGAGCGACACGCCGGCGCCGGCGACCTTGCTCAGGTCGTACGTCACCCCGACCTTGTAGTCGTAGTAGTTCGGCAGGGCGTTGCCGTCCGTGCCGAGCACGTTGTTGCGCAGATCGCTCGCGAAGTGCGTGTAGCCGATGTGCGTGTTCAGCGTCAGCGCATCGATGATCGGGAAGTTCGCCGACAGGTCGAGGTAGCCGGTGTTGCGGCCCTTGTAGACGCCGCCGCCGGTGCCGAAATAGTCGCTCGACACGGTGTGCGAATACTTCAGCGAGGCCGGACCGTAGCTCACCGCGCCATAGATCTCGGTGGTGTTCGCGATCGCGGCGCCGATGTACTGATAGCGCAGGATGCCGACGTCGTAGCCCACGTCCTTGACGATCTCGCCACGGTAGCCGCCATAGAGATCCATTTCCATGCTGGAGCCGGAAACCCAGCCGATGCTGGAGTTCCAGTTGCCGAGGTAGAAGCCGTTCTGGGTCCAGTCGAACCCGCCCTGGACCGCCGGGCGCAGGTTCTTCGTCGGCGTCAGCGAGCCCTGGTCCTGGCCGCGGTACTTGTAGTTCGTCGTCAGGCTGATGTTGGCGCTGAAAGGCGACGGTGCCGGGTCTTCGGCGTGCGCTGCGGCACCCAGCGTTGAGGCGATCGCGAGAAAGAGAATCGACTTGTTCATCGTGCAGGCTCCGTGGGGGGTTCTGAAAGGGGACTGCCCCTGTTTTGCAGGATGTGTGCCAGCGTGCTTGCAGCCCGTTACCCCACGCGCTGCGGCATTCCCTGAGCGCCGATGGGGGATATCGGCACCACTTCGATGCATTCAGCGCATTCGCACCAGTTTGGTGCTAACGGAAGGGCGCTCGAGCCCCGTCACAATGTCCGGCAACGATTGCCGCGCACCGCGACGATTCTTCCGGGCTCGAACCATGTCGCTCGCCGTCATCCACAGCCGCGCCCTGCACGCGCTCGAAGCGGCCGAGGTCACGGTCGAGGTGCACCTGGCCAACGGGTTGCCGAGCTTCACGCTGGTCGGCTTGGCCGACACCGAGGTGAAGGAGGCACGCGAGCGGGTTCGCGCCGCGATCCAGAACAGCGGGCTCGAATTCCCGCACAACAAGCGCATCACGGTGAATCTGGCGCCGGCCGATCTGCCCAAGGAATCGGGCCGCTTCGACCTGCCGATCGCGCTCGGCATCCTGGCCGCGAGCGGCCAGCTCGATGCCGCGGCGCTCGAGCGCTTCGAATTCGCCGGCGAGCTCTCGCTGGGCGGGGACCTGCGGCCGGTGCGCGGCGCCCTCGCGATGGCGCTCGCACTGCAGCGCAGTCAGGCGCGCACCGGGCGCGCGCTGGTGCTGCCGCAGGCGAGCGCGCGCGAGGCCGCGCTCGTCGATGGCCTGGCGATCCACGGCGCGGCGCATCTGCTCGAGGTCGTGGCCGCGTTGCGGCCGGCGGGCGACGCCGCGCCGACGCCCTTGCCGCGGGCCGTGGCCGAGCCCCGGGCCGATGCGCCGGCGCTGCCCGACATGCGCGAGGTCAAGGGCCAGGCCGGCGCGAAGCGCGCGCTCGAGATCGCCGCCACCGGCGGGCACAGTGTGCTGATGCTCGGATCACCCGGCACCGGCAAGTCGATGCTGGCGCAGCGCTTCGCCGGCCTGCTGCCGCCGCTGTCGCAGGACGACGCGCTCGAGTCCGCGGCCGTGCTGAGCCTGACCGGCGCGTTCGCGCATGAGCGCTGGGGCCAGCGCGTGCTGCGTTCGCCGCACCACACCGCGTCGTCGGTGGCGCTGGTCGGCGGCGGCTCGCCGCCGCGGCCCGGCGAGATCTCGCTCGCCCACCACGGTGTGCTGTTCCTCGACGAGTTTCCGGAGTTCGCGCGCGCTGCGCTCGAGGCGCTGCGCGAGCC
>JAYSMB010000475.1:0-3031 GCA_043725065.1 Burkholderiales bacterium | reverse complement strand
TCGGCGGCGGCGAGCGCTGGGTCGTGATCGGGCCGAACGGCGCCGGCAAATCATCGCTTCTCGCGGCCATCGCCGGCGTCTTCCCCGCCGCTGCCGGGGACATCCGCATCGATGGTCGGCCGCTTGCCGCGTGGCGGCCCGACGCGCTTGCCGGCCGCCGCGCCTGGAGCCCGCAGTTCTGGTCCGATCCGTTCCCTGCGACCGTTCGCGAAACGGCAGCGCTGGCGCGCGATCGCAGCTTCCCCTGGTCGACCGGCACACCTCGAGACGATCCCGAGGTGACGGCCGTGCTCGACCGCCTCGACCTGAGCCGGCTCGGCGACGCCGATGTGCAAAGTCTGTCGGGTGGCGAACGGCAACGCGTCGCGATCGCGACGGCACTCCTGCAAGGCGCGCCGCTGCTGCTGCTCGACGAGCCTGCTTCGCATCTCGACCCTTCGCATCAACGCTTGTTGCTCGATGTGCTCGCAGACCACGCGCGACAGGGCGGCGCGATCGTTGCCAGCCTGCACGACCTCAATCTCGCATGGGATCTCGGCCGTCACTGCATCCTGCTCGACGGGCGCGGTGGCGCGGTCACCGGGCCGTGTGCGAGCGTGATGACAGCCGAGCGCCTGTCGGGTGTGTTCGGCGTGGCGATCGAGGCGATCGAGTTCCGCGGGCTGCGGCGTTTCGTGATCGCCTCGGGGGCGGGAAGCGATGGCCAATAGGTCGTCGATCGCCGCGTGCGCAGCCGCCGCGATCGTCGTCAGCGCGATCAGCGCGGCTGCGCAGGCCGCGCCCTTCGTCGAGACCGACGACGCGGGCCACGTGCTGGCCTTCGATCGCCCGGCGGCGCGCGTCATCACCCTGGCACCCAGCCTCACCGAGCTCGTGTTCGCGGCCGGCGGCGGCGACGCCATCGTCGCCACCGATTCGAACAGCGACTATCCGGGCGCGGCGCGCGCGATCCCGCGCATCGGCGACGCGGCGCGGCTCGACGTCGAACGCATCCTCGCGCTCAAGCCCGACCTCGTCATCGTCTGGCGACACGGCAACACGAGTCGTGAGCTCGACCAGTTGGAGGCGGCCGGCGTTCGCCTGTTTCGCCTCGAACCGCAGCGTCTCGACGACGTGGCGTTGGCGATCGAGCGCCTGGGCCGGGTGCTCGGCAAGGAGTCGGTGGCCAGTCCGGCGGCCGACTCCCTGCGCGATGCGCTCGCCGCGCTGCGCCGCCGCCACGTCGGGGACGCGCCGGTCCGCGTTTTCTATCAGGTGTGGTCGAACCCGCTCATGACGATCAACCGCAAGCAGATCGTCAGCGAGGTGATCGAACTCTGCGGCGGGCGCAACGTGTTCGCCTCGTTGGCGCCGCTGGTGCCGCAGGTCGCGACCGAATCGGTCCTCGCCGCCAACCCCGAAGCCATCTTTACTGCCGACGAGCTCGGTGCGAAGGCGCTCGTCCGCCGCGATGCGGAGGTGGCGGCCTTTGCCATCTGGCGCCGGCATCGCTCGCTCGCCGCGGTCATGGGCGGCTGGCTCTACACGCTCAACGGCGACGCGATCAGCCGGCAGGGCCCGCGCATCGCCGCCGGCGCCGCGGCGATGTGCAGCGCGCTCGACGAAGTGCGGCGCGAACGACGTCCGGGAGCGTCTCGCTGATCGCGAAGCGGTGCTTCTGCGAGGACACACCGGCCCGATCGGCAGTTCCGCGCTCAGGGGGTTGCGGAAGACCGTCGTGCTCAACGCGTCTTGATGTACGCCGCAAACAAGGCAGCATTGAGGTCGCGCAAATCTCTGCGTCGCTCTACCAGGTCGCGATGGCGTCCCTGCCGCTCGAGTGCGAGCAGATCCAACAACAATCGCATCGCTCGCTCGGGAGCGTCCTGCTGCGAAGCCTGTGCTTGTCCCAGCAGGCGAGCCAGGCCCGGTGTCTCGATGAGTACCCACGCCGGAAACCAGGCAAGGTCGGCCACTCGGCCTTCGCCTTCGAAGCTCGTATCGAACCGTTTGTGCAGCTTGTCCAACAATGGGTCGGCGAGCTTGCGCCGCAGTTCGTCGAGTCGAGCCGGCGATAGCCAGGCGAGTTCGGCCAGCAATTCCCAGACGGCGTCCAGTCCGTCGATTCGATAGCGCGCTTCCGCCATCCAGGCCAGTGGCGCCGGGATCCGGCGCCACGACTCGATGCCTGCCACGGCCTGGGCCGCAGCCGGCCAGTCACCGGCGTGCAGCCATAGCACTGCCGCGTGGTCCTCGCTGTGCTTGGCGTGAAACGGCAGCCGGGTGGCGCGCTCGGCGATCCGGCCCCATTGCGGACCGAGCCATGCCGCGCCCGCCTTGTCGCCGAACAGGCGCGATGCCGCTGGCCCGACCTGCGCGGTCAGCTGCTGACGAGCATCGCGTGCACAGGCGTGGTCCACAAAGGCTGCATTCGCAGGCGGCGCCAAAGCATCGATGAGCACGGCCAGCGGCGTGACGGTCTCGTCTTGCGGAAACTCCCGGCGCAGCGTATCCCAAGCAGCCCGCGCCGCCGTCGCCTCGCGCCGCTGCAGCGCGTCGAGGACGTCGTTGCGCAGCATGATCTCGCGGCTATGTTCGAAGATGTCGAGTTGCATGGCACACGTTGAGCGGTCGGTCGACCGTCCAAGGCGAAGACAATGACAGTATGACTCTAGACCAAGCGACGCTCGAGGCGATGCGGCGCCAGCATCCGGCCTGGCGCCTGCTGGTCGCGGAGTCCGCGCCGCTCATCGCCAGCTTTCTGCAGCGTGTATTCGTCGCGCCCAATGTGCGCGCAATGAGCCAATCGAATCTCGTCGAGGCGCTGGAGGACACACTCTTCACGCTGCGCGAACAAAAGGGTGGCGAGACCTATCCGAAGAGCGCGCTCGAGTACTTGAACGACTGGGCTGCCAATGAGCGCGCATGGTTGCGCAAGTTCTATCCTGCGGGCTCCGACGAGCCGCACTTCGATCTGACGCCGGCGACCGAAAAGGCGATTGCCTGGCTGGCCAGCCTCGGCGAACGAAGCTTCGTCGGCACCGAGTCGCGC
>JAYSMB010000474.1:0-12724 GCA_043725065.1 Burkholderiales bacterium | reverse complement strand
GCTTGCCCGGCGCAGGCCCTGCTCGCCCAGCGCCAGCGTCTCGGTCAGGACGTGGTCGGTGTACCAGGACACCTTGGCCACCAGCGCATGCAGTTGCTGCTCCTCGCCGACGGCCACGGCTTCGAGCTGCTGCACCATCGTCATGCGCATGCGCGTGTAGTCGGGCGCCGCAATGACGAGCAGCCGGTCGCACAGCGTGGCGAAGCGTTCGGCCTGCGCGCCGCAGCGCGCGTAGCATTCGGCGGCCGTATCGAGCAACTGCGCCAGCTCGGCCGGGCGAACGGCGCGCTTGGCCTTGTCGGCGGCGGCCCGAAAGCTGTCGGCGGCGCGGCGCCATTCGCCGCACGCGCGCCAGTGCCCAGCGATCACGGCCGGCTCGCCCTTCAGCCCTTGCAGCTGCTCGGCGACGAAGCGATGCAGCAGTTCGGAGACCGCGGCCGGAACGGTGCGGCGGACCGCGGCGGCGACAACGTCGTGAACGAACTCCCGGCCATAGAGGATCTGGCGCCATTCGAGCTCGCGCAAGGATTCGCCGAGCTCGGCGACCGGCCGTCCCAGGGCCTGTGCAGCCAGGCCGACGCTGTAGCTTTCGCCAGCAACGGCGGCGAGCTCGGCGATGTGGCGCGCCACCGGTGAGAGCAAGGACAGACGCCTCTCGACGACGGCTTCGATGCCCGGTGGCACAGGCAACGCTTGATCGACGCTGCCGAGTTGCCCCAGCGCGGCGATCAGCTTCACCGACTCGAGCAGAAAAGCCGGGTTGCCGCCAACGCCTCGGCGCAAGCGTGGCGCCTGAAGCGCGGCATCGAAGTCCGGCAGGTCGAGGCTCTGCATCAGCTCGAGCACCTCGCCCTCGCCGAGCGGCTCGAGCACGACCCGCTGCAAGCGTCGCGCCGAGGCAAGCGAGGCGAGCAATGCGGCACCATGCGGCGTTTCTTCTTCGCTGCGGCTGCCAAGAGCGAGGCGCGACGGCATCACGGTGTCCATGCCGGCGTCGCGCTCGACCAGGGCTTGCAAGGCTTCGACGCTCGCCATGTCGGCAAACTGCAAATCGTCGAAGACGAAGGCGGCGCAGCCGCGTGCGACGCAAGCGTCGAGCATCGCCGCCAGCCAGCGCAGCGCTTCGGTGCGCTCGTGGGTGGTGCGCAGTGGTTCCGGTTGGGCGCTGCCCAAGCGCGCGGCGAGCTGCGGCAGCAGCCGCGTCACGCCGGCGACGGCATCGCCAGAAAGCTGCGGCGAGAAGCGATCGACGGCAACCAGAACCAGTCGGCTCAGCGACGCATAGGGCAGCACCGCATCGCCGGGTCTGGCCGCCGCGAACGCGCAGGGCCCGACCAGGGTTGCGAACTCGGCCAGCATGCGGCTCTTGCCGACGCCGGCCTCGCCGCTCACGCACACCGCGTCGCCGATGCGCCAGGCGGCGGCCAACGTGGCGGCCACGCCGGCCCGGCCGACCAGCCGAGGCGGTCGCAGCACCGTCACCGGAATCGCCACCGCCGGGGCCGGCATCGAGACGCTGCCGGCCGAGTCGAGCAGCGTCTTGCCGAGTCGCTGCGTCGCCGCCGACGGCAACACGCCGTACAGGTTGCGCAGCATCTCGCGACATCGATCCCAGACCGCGATCGCGGCGGCGAGGTCGCCGCGCAGGTAGAAGACCTCCATCAGCGTGCGATACGCCTCTTCGGACTCGCGGTCGACCGCGAGCAGCTCGTCGGCCTGTTCGAGCGCCCGGTCGAGCGCACCCCTCAGCGCCGCAGCACGCACTGCGGCCAGCAGCGCCTGGCGACGGACCGCGCGTTGCGCCTCGCGCTCGGTCTCGAGCCAGGCCGAGAAGTCGGCGCAGTCGTCATAGCTGAAGGCGTCCAGCCAATGCGCTCCCGGCGAGGGCGAATCGATGGTCGCGCCGCTGGCGAGAGCGAGCAGGCCGCGCTCGTCGCCGACCACCTCGCCGGCCGCAAGACGCAGCTTCGACAGGCGCTGGCGCAGGTTGCCGCGCGCCCGCTCCTCGCTCGCCTCGGGCCAGAGCAGCCCGGCCAGCCGCGACCGGGGCGTCGGCCCATGCACGGCAAGCCAGGCGATGACCGCGGCCTGCACGCGGTCGAGCGCGACGGTCGCGCCGCCACGCTGGCGCAGGTGCGCAGCGCCGTGCAGGCAGACGCCGACCGGCGACGGGACAGGAGGCTCGGGCAAGGCGGCGGACATGCGCAACAGATGGCCGTCGAAGTATGAGGGGCGGCTCGCCGGCCCGACCCCGGGATGCGGCTTCGATCGTCCTGAACCGTGAACACGTGACGCTTGTGGCCGCTTCACGTGACGATGCGGTGACACCCTGGTTTCTAGAGTGCCGCACATCGCCCCACGCCAGGAACTGCCATGCACGCTCACTCCGATCCGATGCGTCACCCTGCCCCGGTTTGCGCCGGAGCGTCTGCCCGCACCACGTCCCGTCGTCCCGGAGCGCGGCGCGCGCCCCGATGGCTTTGCGCCTGGGCTGTGGCCGGCTCGCTGCTGGCCGCCTGCGGCGGCGGTGGCGACGATGGCGGCGCCAGTCCGGCATCGTCGGGCAGCCCCGTGATTCCGGTGCTCACCGCGACCTCGAGCACGGTGACGGTCACGATGCCTGCGGGCGTCGGCATCGGCGCCGACAAGCTCTCGGTCGTCACCTCGATCGACCAGGCGACGCCTGCCGCGTCGGGCGCGGTGACGATCTCAAGCTATGTCAACGGAGTGCAGCTTGCAATCGCGCGCAGCCCGGCCGGCAACCCGATGATGCTGGGCTGGGTCGACTCGACGCATGCGACGATCAGCGCCGCGACCACGGCGCACGTCCTCGCCTATTTCGCGCTCAACGGCGCGCTCATGCTCAACGACCTCGAGCGCCAGGAACTGATCGCCGACATCCCGCAGGCCGCCGGCATGGCTGCGCTCGAAACCGTGGTGCAGACCGAGCTCGTCGGCAACGTCGACGCCTTCGCCCAGCCCGACGCCGCCCTCAAGCAGGCGCTCGCCGCCTTCGTGACACCCTACTTCGTCAACGCCCACTCGAGCGCTTCGGCGGCCCTCGGCCGCAAGAAGGCGCTCGGCATGCTGGTCACGCCCGCCACGCAGAGCGGCATCGACGTGCTCCAGGACCCGCCCTTCGCGGCGCACCTGACGAACAGCTTCCGGCGCCGCGCCTACGCCTTCGTCGATCGCGTCTCGCACACGACCGCCGGCGTCGACGTCGCCGACGCCGCCGCCGTGACGGAGTTCGAGGTGCCGCCCGTGATCGGCCTGAGCGGCGGCGTCGCCGGCGCACTCACCGACATCATGTCGGCCTACTACGGCAATCAACCCACCGCCTACGCAGCGATCACCGCGCCGGCCAGCGGAACCTTCTCGACACCGCTCGTCAGCGGTTCCGACAAGACGACCTACCAGGTGACCGTGATCGGACCGGGCCTGTTCGCCGGGGCCGTCGCCAACCTGACGCCGGCGCAGTCGGCGGCGTTGACCGACGTGGCTTTGCGCGGCTTCGTCAAGGACTTTCTGGTGCCAACGCTGGCCAACGTCGTCCTCGGCAGCGGCGCCATCGACTTCACCGCCGGCCAGGGAACGGCCAAGGCCAAGTTCCTGGCCGACGTGCTGAACAGCGTCACCACCGACTTCATCGCCTTCGTGCCGAGCTTGCCGGGCTTGCGCGACAAGATCGTCGCCGGCCAGTGGTTCGATGCCGGCGTCGACCTGACGACCACCGCCTACGCCAGCAACACGCTGCGCACGATTCTCGTCAGGGGCTTCGCGGGTGCCGTGGACGCCGGCGCGGCGGTCGGGTTCGACAGCGGCCCGATGGCCGGATTGATGGCGTCGTTCAACACCATCATGAATGCCGCAGGCGCCGGTCTCCAGGCATTCGACTCGGACGTCTACATCGACGGCGTCGCCCACTCAGACCGCGCCGACCAATGGAACATCGTCGTAACGCCGGAGCAGGTCGCACTCAATCCTTCGGCAAGCACGATCGCCGTCGGCGGCACCGTCGTCCTCACGGCCACGGTGCCCGGCGTCGAGGACACCTCGGGCTACAGTTACCACTGGACGACGACGACGCAAGTCGGCGACCTCAACGAGATCGCCGGCGCGACGAGAACCCATCAGACCGACTACTGCTCCTCGAGCAACGAAGCGCTGTTCGTGTACGAAACGGGCGCCACGGCCGGGGCGACCGACACGGTGACGGTGCAGGTCTATGCCGGCTCGGCCTGCGATCCGAGCCGAGGGCCGCTGCTGGGCAGCAAGCAGGCGACCGTCACCTTCGGCAACCCGTGGGTCGGCACCTGGCTCGGTTCGGTCACCTCGACCTGCGGCTTCTACTCCGGCACGATCACCTATTTCATCGCCTCGGGCGGCGGCAACGTGCTCAACATCACGTACACGACACCGAGCTTCGGCGGCGGCTACTCGGCGACGTTCTCCGGCAACTCGGCCACCGGTGCGGGCGGCCTGGTGAGCATGACCCTGAACGGCAACACGATCACCGGATCGGAGTCGGACTCCTGTCAGACCTCCTCGTTCACCCGGCAATAGGGCGGCGGCTGGTACACAAAAAACAAGGAGAACGTCATGACCGAAACCCGCCCGCAATCGGCCGCCAACAATCCCGTCGCCGGCGCGAAGGGCCGCCAGATCCTGTTCTACGCGCCCGACGGCCTGCTCGGCGGCATGTTCACCTGCTCGCGCTGCGGCGCCTCGGGCCGGCAGCCCGACGTGATCGAGCACGCGAGAGACTGCAGCTACAGCGTGCGTCCCGCAGCCACGGCCTGAGCGATCTCCCGAGCCGGGCTCGGGTCGCCCGGGCGCCGGTGACGCTCGGGTGACGGTGCGGTTTCTAGAGTGCGTGCAGATCGTCGCTCCCAGGAGCTGCACCGTGTCCGTTCACCACACCATCCGTCGTTCGCTGCACGCCCTGTGCGGCATGGCCGTCGCCGGCACGCTTCTCCTTGCCGCCTGCGGCGGCAGCGACGACGGCGACAGCGCCGCGACGACGCAAAGCCCGATGATTCCCTTGCTGAGTGCCACGTCGACCGTCGCCAGCGTCGTCATGCCGGCCGGCGTCGGCCTCGGCACGGACAAGCTCTCGGTCGTCACCTCGATCGCCGCGGCCACGCCAGACGCCTCCGGCAAGGTCACGGTCTCGAGTTACGCCGACGGCGCGCAGCTCGCGATCGTGCTCAGCCCGAACGGCAAGCCGATGCTGATGGGCTGGATCGACACCACCCACACGACGATCAGCGCCGCGACGACGGCCCAGGTACTGGCCTACTTCGCGCTCAACGGCTCGCTCATGCTGAACGACGCCGAGCGTCAGGCGCTGATCGCCGACCTGCCGACGGCGCCCGGCATCGACGCCGTCACCGCTGTCGTTCAGAGCGAGCTGGTGCGCAGCGTCGACGCGTTCGCGCAGGCCGACCCGGCGCTGACCCAAGCGCTGGCCACCTTCGCCAATGCGACCTACGGTGCCGCCCGGATGTCGGCCACGGCGGCCCGCGCACACGCGCTCGGCATCTCCATCACGCCGGCCACGCAAAGCGGTATCGAGGTCCTGCAGGACCCGCCCTTTGCCGCGCATTTGACGAACAACTTTCGGCGCCGCGCCTGGGCCTTCGTCGACCGGATTTCGCACACCACGGGCGGCGTCGACGTCGCCGACCCGCAGGCAGCGACGTCGTTCGAAATACCGCCGGTGATCGGCGTCAACGGCGGCGTGACAGGCGCGCTCACCGACATCATGAACGCGTACTACGGCAACCAGGCCACTGCCTATGCGGCCGTGTCGGGCCCCAGCGTCTCGATTCCGTTGGTCGACGGCTCCGACAAGACCACCTACCAGGTGACGGTGGTCGGCGCCGGCGGTTCGGCCGGTGTCGCCGCCAGCCTCACGCCAGCGCAGTCGACGGCGCTGAGAGAGGTGGCGATGCGCGGCTTTCTCAAGGACTTCATGGTGCCGACGATTGCCAACGCCATCCTCGGCAGCGGCGCCATCGACTTCACCGCGGGCACCGGCGACAAGGCCAAGTTCATGGCCGACGTGCGGACCAACCTGACCGGAGACTTCATCAACTACGCCAGCTCCGTCAACGGCGTGAACGACAAGATCGCCAACGGCCAGTGGTTCGACGCCGGCGTCGACCTGACAGGTACGGCGATCGGCGCGGGCACCGTGCGCACGATCCTGGTCGACGCTTTCGACAAGGCCGTGAAGGCACGCGTCGCGGCCGGCCTCGACCCCGGTGCGATGTCGGGGTTCATGAACTCGTTCAACGTCGCGATGAACGCCGCCGGTGGCGTGTTGCAGGCCTTCGACTCGAGCGCCTACGTGAAGGACCTGGCCACCTCCGACCAGGCCGACCAGTGGACCGTCGTCGTCACGCCGCAGAAGATCGCCCTCAACCCGCCAGCGACCACGATCGGGGTCGGCGGCACCGTCGCCATGACCGCCAGCGTGCTCGGCGCCGACGACACCGCCGGCTACAGCTACCGCTGGACGACGACAACGCAGTTCGGCGACCTCAGCGAGATCGCCGGCAACAGCCGCATACATCAGACGGACTATTGCTCGTCGAGCGAAAAAGCCCTCTTCGTGTACGAGAAGCATCCGGCCGCCGGAACCACCGATACCGTGACCGTGCAGGTCTACAGCGGCACCGCTTGCGATCCGGCCCGAGGCTCGTTGCTCGGCAGCGCGACGGCCACCGTCACCTTCGGCGCGACCACCGTCAACGTCGGGCTGCGCCAGCAGTGGACCGATACCGGCCTGGCGGTCGTGCCCGGCCAGCAACTGACGATCACCACCGCCGGAACGATGAACTACTGGACCGGTGGTTGCCCCTCGACCCAGAACTGCGTGGTGACGCCCGAGGGCCTGCCGTGGAGCCTCTGCGCCGGTGGCTCGACGGCCGGACCCTACCTGACCCCGGGACTCGCCTGTTTCTCGCTGGTCGGCCGATTCGGGAACGGAACGCCATTCGAAGTGGGCTCGACCCTGACGGTCACGGTGCCCGCCGGAGCGTCGAGCGAGTTCTTCCTCGGCGTCAACGACAACTACTACGGCGACAACACCGGCTCGTGGGTGTCGACCATCCAATGATCTCCTCGATGCTCAAGGAGATCGGCATGGCGCCCACTCGCAAGCCCGGCTTCCCGACCAACCCGGTGGTCGCGGCGCAGGGCCGGCAAATCCTGTTCTACGCCTCGAACGGCCTGCTCGGCGGCACGTTCACCTGCTCGCGCTGCGGCGCGTCGGGGCCGCAACCCGACCTGATCGGGCATGGCCGCGACTGCAGCTACGCCTTGCCGCTCAGCGGCGCAGTCCGATGACGCTCTCGAGGCCCATCGCGCGGCAGGCATCGGCCTGCCGGCGGGCGAACGACTCTCGCGCCCCGGCCGGAACGCCGACGGTCACGGTGGCGCGCAGCCAGCGCGCGGCCTTGTCCGCCACGCGGGCAGCATCGGCGACCTTGCCGGCGTCGGTCAGCACCGCGTGCGCGATGGCCCAGACTTCCGGCGGATCGACGTCGAAGGCCATGAAGTTCTCGTCGAGAGCCAGCATGGCGGCTACGCAGTCGGAGGCTGCTTCGCGTTGGTCGAGACGGTGCAAGGCGCGAGCGAGCAGCGCCAGCGCATGCAGATGCAAGCCGGGCCGCTGCTGCATCGCCGGCGTCGCGCAGAGCAGTGCGAGCTGAGCCGCCGCCACATCAGGCTCGCTGCCGCGCGCCAGCTCCAGCTCGGCCATCATGCGATTGAAGACCGGCGGCAGCTGATCGGTAAGGTCGCGCAGCCGGGCCACACGTGCCGGGTCGTTCACGCCGCGGGCGCGCGCCGCACGCAACAGCAACGAGGCGCGGCGAGCGCGAAAGCGCAGCTCGATCGAGTCGATGTCGGAAGCCAGGCAGGCCTCGGCGCGATCCGGCTGGCCCAGAGAAATCCAGAGCTGTGCAAGATGGTTCTCGCACATCGCCATGTCGGTGCGCATGTCGCTGTCTGTGCCGAACTGAAGCCGGTGTTCGACCAACGCCGGCTCCAGCAAGGCCAGCGCCTGTTTGTACTCGCCCAGGTCGCGCAGCACGCTGCCCAGGTGAAGGTCGATCAGCAACGAGCTGCCGCGCCCATGCAGGCGGTCGCGCAGACCCTTTGCCTCGACCAGCACCTCGCGTGCGGCGCTGAACTCGCCGCGCCAGCTGCGCAGGAGACCCACGTTGGCCAGCGCCGAAAGCATCTCGATCGGATCGTCGGCGATGCGCAAGGCCTCGATGGCGCGCTCGCCATCGGCGATCGCATCGGCGATTCGCTCGGAAAAGGCGTTGGCGCCGGCCCGGGCCGTGTGAAAACGCGCATGCAGGAACGCATCGTCCTGGCTCAACACCCAGCCCCTTCGGGCATCGACGACTTCAAGCGCGCGCGCAGATTGGCCTTTGACAGCGTACTGCCATGCCAATGGTTGCGCGAATTCGAAGGCGAGTCGCTCCAGCCCCAGCGCCTGGGCACGCCGCAGCCCCTCTTCGCCCGTCGGGATGGAGTCGGAGCGAGCATGGTCGGCGTGCATCGAGACCCTTTGAACCATCGCCTGCAGACGCTCTTCCTCGGTGGCGGCCACAGCCACGAGCCGTTGCAATTGCGCCGCGCAGGTGCTGGTGTAGTCGGGCGCCGCCGTCAATTGGAGCCTGTCGCGCAGGACGGCGAATCGCTCGCCGCGGGCGCCGCATTGCTGATAGCAATCGGCCGCGGCGTCGAGCAATTGCGCCAGCTCGGCGGGCCGGACCGCGCGCCGCGCCTTGAGGGCGGCGGCGCGGAAGCTGTCGCCGGCGCGGCGCCATTCGGCGCAGTCGCGCCAATGCGCCGCGATCACTGCCGGCTCGCCGCCGGCAGCCTCGAGTTGCGCGGCAACGAAGCGATGCAGGAACTCGGCCACCGCGGCTGGAATGGCGCGGCGCACTGCGGCAGCGACGATGTCGTGCACGAACTGGCGCCCGTACAGGATCTGCCGCGCCTCGAGCTCGCGCAGGACGTCGCCGAGCTCGGCCGGCGGCCGGGCCAGGGCGCGCGCCGCGAGGTTCGCGTCGTAGCTGTCGCCGGCGATGGCCGCGAGCTCGGCGACGTGGCGCGCCGCCGGTGAAAGCAGCGTCAAGCGGCGCTCGACGACGGCTTCGATGCCGGGCGGGATCGGCAAGGCCCGTTCCGTGTCGCCGAGCCTGCCGAGGACGGCGATGAGCTTGACGGACTCGAGCAGGAAGGCCGGGTTGCCGCCGACCTGGCGGCGCAGCCGAGGCGCGAGCTGCACGGCGGCGAAGCCGGGCAGCTCCAGGCATTGCATCAACTCGAGCACGTCGGCCTCGCCGAGCGGTTCGAGCTCGACGCGCACCAGACGCCGGGCGGAGGTCAGCGAATCGAGCAGCGCCGCGCCGTGCGGCGTCTGCTCCTCGCCGCGGCTGCCTAGCACCAGCCGGGACGGAAAGACCGCGTCGACCTTGGCCTCGCGCTCGACCAGCGCCTGGATCGCCTCGACGCTGGCCAGGTCGGCGAACTGCAGGTCGTCGAAGACGAAGGCGGCGCAGCCCTGCTCGACGCAGGCCTCGAGCAGAGCAACGAGGCCGCGCAGCGCCTCGTTGCGCTCGTGACGGGTGCGCAAGGGCGCGGGCTCGGCGAGTCCGCAGGCCGGAGCGATCTGCGGCAGCAGGCGGGCCGCCAGCACCGCCGTGTCGCCAGCCAGCGTCGGGCGAAATCGACCGATCGCGGCGAGAACGAGGCGGCTCAAGGATGCATACGGCAACAACGCATCGCCCGGCCGCGCGGCGACGATCGCACAAGGACCGATGGCTGCGGCGAGCTCGGCGAGGACGCGGCTCTTGCCGACCCCGCTTTCGCCGCCGACGCATACGGCCTCGCCGGTGTGCCAGCCGGCGACCAGGGCATCGACGACACCGGCCCGGCCGACCAGTCGCGGCGGGCGCAACACCGTCACCGGAATGGCGACGATTGTCGACGGCATGGCGGCGCTGCCCGCCGACTCGAGAATCGTCTGGCCCAGACGCTGCGTGGCCGCTGAGGGCAGCACGCCGTAGAGGCCACGCAGCATGTCGCGGCAGCGGTCCCAGACGGCGATCGCGGCGGCGCGGTCGCCGCGCAGGTAGAAGACTTCCATCAAGGCGCGGTAGGCCTCCTCCGACTCGCGGTCGAAGGCGAGCAGCTCGTCGGCCTGTTGCAGGGCACGATCGAGCGAGCCGGCCTGCGCCGAGGCGCGCACCTCGGCGAGCAGACCCTGGCGCCGCTGCGCATGGCGCGACTCGCGCTGGGCGTCGAGCCAGGCCGCGAACTCGCTGCAGTCGTCGTAGCTGAAGGCGTCGAGCCACTGCCCCGGCAGAGACGGCGCAGCCACCGCGACACCGCTTGCCAGCGTCAGCAGACCATGTTCGTCGCCGACGATCTCGCCGGCCGTCTGGCGCAGTTTCGAGAGGCGCTGACGCAGGTTGCCGCGGGCCCGGTCCTCGCTCGCCTCCGGCCAGAGCATCCCGGCCAGACGGGCTCGCGGCGTCGGCCCATGCACGGCGAGCCAGGCGATCATGGCGGCCTGCTTGCGCTCGAGATCGACCCTTGTGCCGTCGCCGCGTCGAATGTGGGCGGCGCCGTCGAGGACGGCCTGAACGGAGGAGGAAGCCGGGTCGGCTGGAGCGAGGTCGGTCATTGGGCGCAGGCCGGCCCAGTATGCCGGGCGGCGGGTCGCGCGTGCGTCGGTGACGCTCGGGTGACGCATCGGTTTCTAAAGTGCGTGCAGATCGTCACACAGAGGAACTGCATCATGTCCAGCCGTCTCATCACCCGTCGCTCGCTCCGCGCCCTCTGCGGCCTGGCCTTCGCCGGCACCCTGCTCCTGACCGCCTGCGGCGGCGGTGGCGACAGCGGCGGCAGCGTCGCCGCCGCGAGCCCGGCAATTCCGGTGCTCAGCACGGCGTCGGGCACGGCCACCGTCGTGCTGCCGAGCGGCGTCGCGATCGGCACCGACAAGCTCATGGTCCGCACCTCCATCGGCGAGGCGACGCCGAACCCCGGCGGCACGGTGACGCTGATGAGCTACGTCGATGGCCAACAGCTCGCGATCGTCCTCAGTCCCGCCGGCAACCCGATGCTGATGGGCTGGATCGACGCCACCCACACGACGATCAGCGCCGCGACCACGGCACAAGTCCTGGCTTACTTCGCGCTCAACGGCTCGATGATGCTCAACGACGCCGAGCGCCAGGCGCTGATGGCCGATCTGCCGACGGCCCCGGGCATCGACGCTCTCGCTGCTGTCGTTCAGAGCGAGCTGGTGCGTAGCGTCGACGCCTTCGCGCAGTCGGATCCGGCGCTGACCCAGGCGCTGGCCTCGTTCGCCAACGCGACCTACGGAGCCGCCCAGATGTCGGCCTCGGCAGCCCGAGCGCACGCCCTCGGCATCTCCATCACGCCGGCCACACAAAGCGGCCTCGAGATCCTGCAGGACCCGCCCTTCGCCGCTCACCTCACGAACAGCTTCCGGCGCCGCGCCTGGGCCTTCGTCGATCGCGTGTCGCACACGACCGGCGGCATCGACGTCGCCGACCCGCTGGCCGTCGCCAACTTCGAAGTGCCGCCGGTGATCGGCGTCAACGGCGGCGTGACCGGTGCGCTTACCGACATCATGTCGGCCTATTACGGCAACCAGCCGACTGCCTACGCATCGATCACTGCGCCGGACAGCGGCAGCTTCGGCGTGCCGCTGGTCGACGGCTCGGACCAGACCACCTACCAGGTCACCGTCGTCGGGCCGGGGCTCTCGGCGGGCGTCGAGACCAGCCTCGGCGCCGCACAGACGCTGCAGCTCAACGACATCGCGCTGCGCGGCTTCGTCAAGGACTTCATGGTGCCGACGCTGGCCAACGCCGTGCTCGGCAGCGGCGCGATCGACTTCACCGCCGGCCAGGGCACGAGCAAGGCGAAGTTCCTGGCCGACGTGCTGACCAGCGTCACCACTGACTTCATCGCCTTCGCACCGACGGTTCCCGGCCTCACCGACAAGATCGTCAAGGGCCAGTGGTTCGATGCCGGCGTCGACATCACCAGCACCGTCGCGGGCAGCAACACGCTGCGCAGCATGCTCATCAAGGGCTTCGAGCTCGCGGTCGCAAGCCGCGCCTCGGCCGGGATAGACAGCGGGCCGATGAAGGCCCTGCTCGGCTCGTTCAACACGATCATGAACGCCGCCGGCGGCGTGCTGCAGGCCTTCGACTCGAGCCGGTACGTCAAGGACCTGGCCAACTCGGATCGGGCCGACCAATGGACCCTCGTCGTCACGCCGCAGAAGGTCGCGCTCAATCCGCCGGCCAGCAACATCGGCGTCGGCGGCACGGTCGCGCTGACGGCAAGCGCGCTCGGCGTCGACAGCGCGGCGGGCTTCAGCTATCACTGGACCACGACGACGCAGTTCGGCGACCTCAGCGAGATCGCCGGCAACAGCCGCGCGCACCAGACCGACTACTGCTCGTCGAGCGAGAAAGCGCTTTTCGTCTACGAGACGCATCCCGCCGCCGGAACGACCGATACCGTGACCGTGCAGATCTACAGCGGCTCCGCCTGCGATCCGACGAGAGGCTCGTTGCTCGGCACCGCGACGGCGACCGTCAAGTTCGCGAGCACGACCGTCAACGTCATCTTGACGCAGGCGTGGACCGAC
>JAYSMB010000473.1:0-16790 GCA_043725065.1 Burkholderiales bacterium | reverse complement strand
CGTCGGCAAGGCGCACTGCGAACAGTTCTGCCTGTCCGGCGGCAGCCACACCTCCGCGAGCGGGCCGGTCCACAACCCGTACAAGTTCGGCTACTCGGCAGGCGGTTCGTCGAGCGGCTGCGCCGCACTGGTCGGCTCGGGCGAGATCGAGATGGCGATCGGCGGCGATCAGGGCGGCTCGGTCCGCATGCCCGGATCGTTCTCGGGCTGCTACGGCATGAAGGGTACCCACGGCCTCGTTCCCTACACCGGCGCGATGCCGATCGAGGCGACGATCGACCATCTCGGCCCGATGACCGGCACGGTCGCCGACAGCGCCTTGCTGCTCGAGGTCATCGCCGGTGCCGACGGGCTCGATCCGCGCCAGTACAACGTGCGCGTCGACAAGTACACCGCCGCACTCGGCCGCGGCGTCGCCGGCCTGCGGATCGGCGTGCTGACCGAGGGCTTCCAGCACGCGAACTGCGAGCCCGACGTGGTGCGGAAGGTGCGCCAGGCGGCCGAGCGGCTGCGCAGCCTGGGCGCGATCGTCGAGGAGGTCTCGATCCCGATGCACCTGGACGGCGTGGCGATCTGGACGCCGATCGCCCTCGAAGGCCTGCAAGCGCAGATGATGCACGGCAACGGCATGGGCTTCAACTGGGAGGGCCTGTACACCACCAGCCTGCTCGACGCGCACGCCAACTGGCGCGCCCGTGCCAACCAGCTCTCGCGCACGCTGAAGATCTCGATGCTGGCCGGCGAGTACTTCATGAAGACCTACCGCGGTCACTTCTACGCCAAGGCGCAGAACCTCTCGCGCCTGTTGAAGAAGACCTACAACGAGGCGCTGACCCGGCACGAGCTGCTGCTGATGCCGACCACGCCGATGAAGGCGACGCCGATTCCGCCACAGGACGCGCCGCTCGCGCTGTACTGCCAGCGCGCCTTCGAGATGCTCGGCAACACCGCGCCCTTCGACGTCAGCGGCCACCCGGCGATGAACGTGCCGTGCGGGCTTTCCGCGGGCCTGCCGATCGGCATGCAGCTGGTCGGCGCGCACTACAACGAGTCGACGATCTACCGCGCCGCGCATGCCTTCGAGCAGCTCGGCGACTGGCGCAACTTCTGACGCGGTCGACGGTGGCGGCGAATCCGTTTCGCTCGGACTGGCTCGACGGCGGTCCCGCCGACCAGTTGAAGCCGCACGGAACGCTCTCGTACGTCTCGGGCTCGACCGACGCGCCGCTGCGCTTCATCACCTTGCCGCAGCTGCTCGACAAGACGGTCGGCCGGCACGGCTCGCGTGATGCCGCGATCTTCGACGCCGAGGGCGTGCGCATGTCCTGGTACGACCTGAAACGCAAGGCCGACGAACTCGCGGCCGGGCTGCTCGCGCTCGGCCTGCGCCGCGGCAACCGGGTCGGCATCTGGGCGCCGAACCGGCACGAGTGGCTGGTCACGCAATTCGCGACCGCGCGGGTCGGCCTGGTGCTTGTCAACATCAACCCGGCCTATCGCAAGGTCGAGCTCGAGTACGCGCTCAACAAGGTCGGCTGCCGCGCGCTCGTCATGGCGCGCCACTACAAGGGCAGCGACTACCTCGGCATGCTCGGCGAGATCGCTCCAGAGATCCACTTCAAGGGCGGGGGCGAGGTGCTCGACAGCGTGCGGGTTCCGGAACTGAAGCACGTCGTTCTGCTCGGCGCCGAACCGGTGCCGCCGCGCTGTCTCTCGTATGCGCACGTGATGGCGCTCGGCGGCCCGGCGCAACGAGCCCGGCTCGACAGCTTGAGCGCGGCGCTCGATCCCGACGACGCGATCAACATCCAGTTCACCAGCGGCACGACCGGGTCGCCGAAAGGCGCGACCCTCTCGCACTTCAACATCGTCAACAACGCGCGCTACAACGCCAGGGCGATGGCGCTGGGCCCCGACGACAAGCTCTGCATCCCGGTGCCGCTGTATCACTGCTTCGGCATGGTGCTGGGCGTGCTCTGCGCAACGACTTCGGGCGCGACGATGGTGTTTCCGGGCGAAGGCTTCGACGCGGGCGACACGCTGAGGTCGATCGCGAAACATCGCTGCACCGCGCTGCACGGCGTGCCGACGATGTTCACGGCGATGCTCGACGATCCGACCTTCGCGCAACACGAACTCTCGTCGCTGCGCACCGGCATGATGGCCGGCGCGCCCTGCCCGATCGAGACGATGCGCAAGGTGATCGCGAAGATGCATATGCACCAGGTGACGATCGGCTACGGCATGACCGAGACCTCGCCGATCTCGTTCCAGTCGAGCCTCGACGACCCGCTCGAGCGCCGGGTTTCGACGGTCGGCCGGGTCCAGCCGCACCTCGAAGTCAAGATCGTCGATGCGGCCGGCCGCATCGTTCCGGTCGGCACACAGGGCGAGCTCTGCACGCGCGGCTATGCGGTGATGCGCGGCTACTGGAAGGACGAGGCGCGCACCCGAGAGGCTATCGACGAGGCCGGCTGGATGCACAGCGGCGACCTGGCGACGATCGACGCCGAGGGCTACGCCAATATCGTCGGCCGGGTCAAGGACATGCTGATCCGCGGCGGCGAGAACGTCTACCCGCGCGAGATCGAGGAATACCTGCTGCGCCACCCGGGCGTGCAGGACGTGCAGGTGTTCGGCGTGCCGGACCCGAAGTACGGTGAAGAGGTCTGCGCATGGGTCGTTCCGCGCCGCGGCCACGCGCTCGCCGAGCAGGAGATCCGCGATTTCTGCAAAGGCCAGATCGCGCACTACAAGGTGCCGCGCTATGTGCGCATCGTCGAGCAGTTTCCGCTCACGGCAACCGGCAAGGCACAAAAGTTCGAGATGAAGAAAACGATGATCGAGCTGCTGGGCCTGGCGCGGGAGCGGACGGCCTGAGGACCGTCTTCAGTCGGCTCGCTTGACGGCCGTTCCAGGATACTGGATCATCGATCCACTATCGAAGAATACGCCTCGCCCAGCCTGACCGACCGCATCGCCCGGCGGGTGAGGGGTCTGCGCGCCGCGCGTGCCTTGTCGCTCGAGGAGCTGGCGGCGCTGTGCGCGGTCAGTCGTTCGATGATCTCCCTGATCGAGCGCGGTGAGAGCAGCCCCACAGCCGTTCTTCTCGAGAAGCTTGCCGCCGGCCTGGGCGTGCCGTTGGCATCGCTCTTCGATGCCGTCGATGCCAGGGCCGAGCCGGTGTCGAGGCTGGCCGAGCAGGTGTCGTGGCGCGACCCCGAGTCCGGCTACGTTCGGCGCAACGTTTCGCCGAGCGGCGTTGCATCGACGATCCGGATCGTCGAGGTGTCCTTTCCGGCCGGCGCCCGGGTGGCGTACGAAACCGGGGCCCGCCGGCCGCTCGTCCACCAGCAGGTGTGGGTGTTCGAGGGATCCATAACCATCACCCTGGGAGACGACCGTCATCGGCTCGGGGTCGGCGACTGCCTGGCGATGGTGCTCGATCGACCCATCACGTACCACAACCCGACCCGCAAGCGAGCGCGCTACGCGGTCGTGATCGCGACCGAGCCCGGCTCGTGGAGATGACATGTCAGTCGCCCTCTCGACCGATGCCCCGGCCATCCGACGTCTTTCGCAAGTCACCGCGCCCGAGATGCGGGCTCTCGCCGAGTTGCTGGTCGATTGCGTGGAAGGCGGCGCCTCGGTCAGCTTCATGCATCCCCTGTCGATGCCGAAAGCGCTCGCGTTCTGGGCCCGCGTCGCCGAGGAAGTCGCCTCGGGCGCGCGGGCTCTCCTCGTGGCCGAGGACGGCGGCGGAACGGTCGGCACCGTGCAGCTGGTGCTCGAGCAGCCGGAGAACCAGCCGCACCGCGCCGACGTCTCCAAGATGCTCGTGCACCGCCGGGCGCGGCGTCGCGGCATCGGTGCGGCCCTGATGCGCGCGGCCGAACGACTCGCGCGCGAGTCCGGCAAGTCGCTGCTGGTGCTCGACACCGCGAGCGGCGACGCCGAGCGGCTCTACGCTCGACTCGGCTGGCATCTCTGCGGCGTGATCCCCGGCTATGCGCTGCTGCCGCAAGGCGGCAGGTGCGCCACGAGCTATTACTACCGTACGCTGGTCGACTGAGCCGGCGACATGGACCATGGAAAACGCGACGCGGCACATGCTGCCCTACCTCGTCGTGCTCGTGATCGGGCTGCTGCTGATCGCCTTCGTGCCGTGGCTCGGCCTGATCGTGCCGCGCTGCCGCACGTGATGTGGGCCGGCTCCGCACGCTAGACGTGCAGATGCGCGAGCAGGCGCTCGCGATCGATCTCGTCGCGCCGCCCTTCCAGTGCGACCTTACCCTGCTCGATCACGAGATAGCGGTCGGCGATCAACTCGGCGAAGGCGAGGTTCTGTTCGACAACGACGAGCGCCGTGCCCGCGCCTTTCGCCGCCTCGATCAGCGCCGCCATGTGCAGGATGTTTTCCCATTGCACGCCTTCGCTCGGCTCGTCGAGCAGCAGCAGCGGCTGCGCTTCCGACAGGCCGCGCACGAACGACAGGATCTTCTTCTCACCGCCCGAGAGCGTGCCGGCATGCTGCTCGAGACGGCGCTCGAGGATGGGGAATCGCGCAAACAGCGGCGCGAACGCCGCGAGGCCACGGTCGGCGCGCATCAACGTCAGGTTGTCGCGCACGCTCAGGTCGTCGAACACCGGTCGCTCCTGCGGGCAGTAGCTGATGCCGAAGGCACGCCGCTGCGCGGCCTCGATGCCTTCGATCGCACGGCCCTCGAATCGGACGCCGCCCGCGCGGCATGGCAGCTCGCCGAACAGCAGCTTCAGCAGCGTGCTCTTGCCGACGCCGTTGCGGCCGATCACGCAAAGCACCTCGCCGGCCGCGACAGCGCCGGAGACACCACGCACGACGACGACATCGCCATAGCCGCCGACCACGCCTTCGAATTCCAGCCGCAGCGCGCTCACTTCTCGGCCCCGATGTAGATCGCCTGCACCGCCGCGTTGGCCTTGACCTGCGCGACGCTGCCCTCGGCGATCAGGCTTCCGTTGTGCAACACGAAGACGTGGTCGGCGAGCTTGCGAACCAGGCTCATGTCGTGCTCGATCACGACGATGGTCGCACCGCGGCGCTCACTGGCCCAGCGGATCACGTCGATCGCCGCCGCGGTTTCCCGCGGCGAGAGGCCGGCGCAGGGCTCGTCGAGCAGCAGCAGGCGCGGCTCGCCGAGCGGCGCCATGGCCAGCTCGAGGATCTGCCGCTCGCCATGCGAAAGTTGTGACGCGCCGCGCCCGGCGTCGGCAAGAAAGGGGTAGCGCGCCCGCAGCTCTTCGAGCACCGGGCTCGACCAGCGGCGCAGGCGCGGCCGCAAGAGTTCGAGCACGCGGGCGCGGCCGCTCCAGAGCGCGATCGCGACGTTGTCGGCGATAGCGAGCGGGGCGAACACCGACGGGATCTGGAACTTGCGGCCGATGCCCAGGCGCACGATGCGGTGCGTCCGCAGCCGGTCGATCGTCATCCCGTCGAACACCACTCGACCCGATTGGGCGGGCAACTCGCCGGTCAGCATGTTGAAGGTCGAGGTCTTGCCCGCTCCGTTCGGCCCGATCACGCAATAGATGCCAGGCCGGTCGAAGCGCAGCGTCAACCGGTCCAGGATGCGCACCTCGCCAAGCTTCACCGCGATCGCGTCGATCTCGAGGCGCGCGTCGCCCCCGATCGCGGACCGCTCCGGCGCCGCCACCGGCGCGGCGCGCCGCGCGCCCCGATCCCACCAGCGTTCGAGCGGCGCGAACACGCCGACGAGGCCTTGCGGAAAAAGCAGCACCACGAGGATGAAGACGATCGCGATGCCGATTTCCCAGAACTGAAAGCGGTCGCGCAGCCCGCTCGTCAGCGCGCCGATCACGATCGCGCCGAGGACCGGCCCGAGCAGCCGGCCTCGACCGCCGACTGCCGCCCAGATCACGAGATCGGCCGAGAGCGCGAAGCCGCAAAGCTGCGGAGTGACGAGCCCTTGCTGCGGCGCATAGAGTGCGCCGCCGATGCCAGCGAGCAGGCCGCTCGCGCCGAAGGCCACCGCCTTCAGACGATTGGTGTCGAAGCCGAACATCGCGGCGCGTCGCTCGTTGTGCGCGAGCGCGGCCCAAAGCACGCCGAGCGGCGCGCGGTAGAGCGAACCGGTGGCCAGCGTCGAGACGATCAGCGCGACCGCGGCGACGTAGTAGGCGGCCGTGTAGCTGTCGAGGCCGGGCAGGCCGGGGATGCCTTTGAGGCCGTTGAAGCCGCCCGTCACCGACTCCCAGTTGTTCGCCACCTGATAGGCGAGCAGCGACAGCGCCAGCGTGATCATCGAGAAGTACGGTCCACTCTCGCCGCGACGCCGAAACACCAGCGTGCCGATCAGGAACGCGAGCAAGCCCGAGGCGCAGGCCGCGAGCGGAATGAGAACGAGCAGCCACCAGCTCTGCTCGAAGGCGATCAGCGCGAGGCCGGAGAGATACGCCGCGAGTCCGAAGAACAATCCCTGGCCAAGTGGCAGAAAGCCGGCCCGCCCCCAGCACAGGCCAAGGCCGAGCGCAGCGATCGCGTAGAGGTAAAGGAGCCCGAGTTGATAGGCCCAGAACTCGCCGACCGCGAATGGCAGCAGCGACAGCGCGGCGATTGCGAGACCTGCGCGCACGAACACCGGAATGCCGCGTTCGGGCCGGTCAGCGGGCATAGATGCCGCGCGGCTTCAGCCACAGAAAGAGGATCGCCAGCGCGAGCACCGAGAAGTAGCCGCCGGTGCTGTCGCCGAGGGCCGAGACGACGCTGTTCGTGCCGCCGATCACGGTCGAGCCGGTGAGCAGGCCGCCAACGCTGCCGAGCCCGCCGACGACGAGCACGAAGAACGACATCAGGATGTGGTCGAGTCCCATGAAAGGCTGCACCGGCACCAGCGGTGCGATCAGCACGCCGCCGAGACCGGCGAGGCAGGTGCCGACGACGAAGGTCGCCGAGGCGTAGCGCGTGACCGGGATGCCGAGCGCTCGCGCCAGATCCGGGTTGCCGACCATCGCCTTGATGCGCGTGCCGGTGCGGCTGCGCGCGTACCAGAGCACCAGGCCGCCGAGCACGACCACGCTCACCGCGATCAACACCAGGCGATAGCGCGGATAGGTGGCACCAAGCACGTCGACCGTGCCGCCGATCGGCTCGTTCAGGCTCCTGTAGCCAAGGCCGAAGATCGCCTCGGCGCACTTGCGCAGCAGGAGACTCAGGCCCCAGGTGACGACCAGCGTGTCGAACGGCCGTTGATACAAAGGCCGCACCAGCCAGCGCTCGACCGCATAGCCGAGCACGCCGCAGACACCGATCGCCAGCGGAACCGCGGCGAGGTAGGGCCAGCCGTTGGCCTGCGCCACCCAGGCGCAGTAAGCGCCGATCATCACCAGCTCGCCGTGCGCGAGGTTGAGCACGCCGAGCAGCCCGAGCACGACCGCAAGCCCGAGTGCGACGATGGCGAGCGAGGCGATGCCGAACAGCGCGTTCAGCGCCTGGGCGACGAAGACCTCCATCCGCGAGCGACGGTGGGTGGCCGGTTCAGCGGCGCGGCGCTATCGATACCGACGCGCGGCGCCGCACCGCCTCAGGCCCGGCAGGCGGTGCCGCTTTTCACGGCCTTGATGGTCTTGAAGACCTCGAACTCGGTGCCCTTGCAACTGGCAAGGTACATGTCCTTGTCGACCTGGCGGCCATGCATGGTGACGCGCGCCGAGGCGGTGTCGAACGAGAGCCCTTCGGACGCTGCGGTGAGCTTCTTCATGTCGTTGGCGCCGGCCTTGTCGAACATCGCCTTGGCGAGGTTGAGCGCCGAGTAGCAGTCGGCGCCGATGGTCCCGAGCTGCGGTGCCTTGGCTCCGTACTTGGCCACGTACTCGGCCTTGAACGCCTTCGACACTTCGGACGGGCCGTTCGCGAAGAAGCCCATGCACGAATAGAGGTTGGCGCTGTTTTCCGCGCCGATGCCCATCAGCGTGTTCTCCTCCAGCAGCATTGAAAGCCGGGCGATCGTCTTGTCGAGGCCGAAGCCGGCGAAGGTGCGGTTGAAGTTGACGTTGTCGGCGCCGACCAGCGTGCAGATCACCGCGTCGGGCTTCACGCCTTTGATTCGCGTCACCGCTTCTTCGAACTTGTTCGGCGCACCGAAAGGCACGTATTCCTCGCCCACGACCTTGCCGCCGTATTGCGCGACGTACTTCTTGATCTGCTCGTTGGACTTGTGTGGCCAGACGTAGTCGTCGCCGATCAGGTAGAAGGTCTTGGCGTTCTTTTCCTTGGCGAGGAATTCAGTCCCCGGCTGGGCCTGCTGCAGCGGCGTCTCGCCCAGGCAATAGACGTTTGGCGAGCATTCGCCGCCCTCGTAAACCGGCGCATAGATGTACGGCGTCTTGCCTTTGATCGTGGCGATGTTGGCCTCGCGCGTGGCGCTGTCGTGCGAGCCGATGAACAGATCGACCTTGTCTTCGAGCATCAGCCGCACCGCCGACTTCGCGGTCTCGGCCGGCGGCCCGCCGGCGTCGGTGAAGATCAACTTGACCGGGCGACCCATGATGCCGCCGTTCTTGTTGATCTTCTCGGCGGCGAGGTCGGCGCAGGCGCGCTGGGTCGGACCGAACAGCGAGGCCGGGCCGCTGAGGGCGATGAAAAAGCCGATCTTGAAGTCCTTGGGCTGCGCGAATGCCGCGCCGACATAGCCGACCGAGGTGCCGAACGCCGCGCTGCTCGCGGCCGCGGTCAGGATGCGGCGGCGCGCGGGAATGAATGGTTGGCTCATGAATGTGTCCTCCTGGTCTTTCTGGTTGAAGTCTCTTCTTATGTCTTCGGCGCCGGCATCTTCGGCAGCATCGCCTCGACTGCCCGCGCGATCGCGAGCAGAGCCGCGTCGCTGCCCTCGGGCCCGTCGAGCTCGAGGCCGAGCGGCAAGCCCGACTTCGTCATCGCCGCCGGCAGGCTGATGCCGGGAATGCCGGCGACGCTGCCCGGGCTCGAGTTGCGGATGAAGGTTGGAAAGGTCGCCACGCGCTCTCCGTTCAGCTCGACCGTCTGGTCGTCGCCGATAAGTGCGGCCGCGAGCGGCGTGGTCGGAAACACGAGCGCCGCAACGTCGTGGCGCTTGAAGTGGTCGCGATACGCGGCTTGCAACCGCGGGCGCAGCACCGTGAGCGCATGACGGTAGGCGGCCTCGGGAATCGCGCCCTCGCCGTGCAGGCTTTGCAGCAAGCCGGCGACATCGGGGCTCGCGCATTGGGCCACCAGCAGCGCGTAGTTCATCGGCGAGCCGTGGCCGGCGAGATAGGCGTCGAGATCGACCACGGTCTCGTAGAGCGCGATCGGAAAGCCGGCCTCGGCGTCGAGCCGGCCGACGTCGGGAATATCGGCCTGGATCAGCACCGCACCCGCTTCCTTCAACGCGGCGAGCACGCCTTCCATCAGGCGCGCGACCTCGGCGTCGAGCGGCGCCCAGAAATGCTCGCGTGGCACGCCCAGGCGCAAGCCCTTCAGCGACACCGCCGCCGCGGCGCCGCTGCCGGTCACAACACCGTCGAGCAGAACGCAATCGGCGACGCTGCGCGTCATCGGCCCGGCCGTATCTCGCGTGTGCGAGATCGGCACGATGCCGGTCCGCGGCCAGCGACCTGTCGTCGGCCGAAAGCCGACGATGCCGCACAGCGCCGCCGGGATGCGAACCGAGCCACCGGTGTCGGAGCCGATGCCGCCGGGCGCCATTCGCGCCGCGACCGCCACGCCGACGCCGCCGCTCGACGCGCCGGGTATGCGCGTCGGGTCGTAGGGATTGCGGGCCGCGCCGAACGCTGCGTTGTTGTTGGTGATGCCGTAAGCCAGCTCGTGCAGGTTGGTCTTGCCGAACACGATCGCGCCGGCATCGAGCAGCTTCTGCACGACTGCGCCGTTCTTCGCGGGGCGATGGCCGCGCAGTCCCGGCGTGCCACCGGTGGTCGGCATCGCAGCGGTGTCCAGGTTGTCTTTCAGCGCGAGCGGTATGCCGTGCAGCGCGCCGAGCGGTGCCGAACGCGCGCGGGCCGCATCTGCTGCGCGCGCATCGGCGCGCACCTGGGTCGGATCGTGATGAATGAAGGCGTTGAGGTCTGCGCCCGCCGCTGCTTTGGCAAGCAGCGCCTCGGCATACGACTCGGCGCTGAACTCGCCGCGCCGCAGGGCGGCTGCGGCTTCGCTGATCGTCAGGGCGGTGAGCTCCATCGTGTCCCTAGTGCGTGCGATTCATCATATCGCGGCTAGCATCGTCGCGAACCAAGGCAATGTGCCCGCGGATCGAAGGAAGCCCTCGTGCAATACCGAAACCTCGGCAAGAGCCAACTACAGGTGTCCGCACTCTGCCTCGGCACGATGATGTTCGCCGACCAGACCGATCTCGCCGAGGCGCGCAACATCACCGCGCATGCCCGCGAGCACGGCGTCAATTTCGTCGACACCGCCGATGTGTATTCGACGGGCAAGTCGGAAACGATGGTCGGCCAGGCGATCGAGAACTCCCGCCACGACTGGATCCTCGCCACCAAGGTCGGCAACAAGATGTCGGACCAGCCCAATGAATCGCGCTATTCGCGAGCATGGATGCTTCGCGAATGCGAGGCGAGCCTGCAACGCCTGACCACCGACCACATCGACATCTACTACCTGCACCGCGACTTCAACGGCATGGACCTGGAAGAGCCGCTGCGCGCCATCGACACGTTGCTGCGGGCCGGCAAGATCCGCTATTGGGGCGTCTCGAATTTTCGCGGCTGGCGCATCGCCGAAGTGGCGCACCTGGCTCGCGAGATCGGCATACCCGGGCCAGTCGTGTGCCAGCCGTACTACAACCTCCTCAACCGCCAGCCCGAAGTCGAGGTGCTGGCGGCCTGTGCCCACTACGGTATTGGCGTCGTGCCATACAGCCCGGTCGCGCGCGGTGTGCTCGCGGGCAAGTACACGCCCGGTAGCAAGCCGGCCGAAGGCACGCGCGCCGGCCGTGGCGACAAGCGGATCATGGAAACGGAATTTCGCGAGGAGTCGCTGGCGGTCGCGCAGACGCTGAAGGCGCATTGCGACAAGAAGGGCGTGTCGCTCGCACATTTCGCGACGGCATGGGTGTTGGCCAGCAAGGCGGTCAGCGCAGTCATCGCCGGGCCACGCACGCTGGCCCAGTGGCGGGACTACTTCGGTGCGCTCGATTGCATCATCGACGCCGACGACGAAGCGCTTGTCGATTCGCTGGTGAAGCCGGGACACCCGTCGACGCCCGGGTACAACGATCCGCAGTATCCGCTGGAGGGTCGCCAGGCCAAGGAAGCGCGTGGTCGAATAGGCTGATGCGAGTCCCACGTCGTTGTTCGTGCCACCGCCGCCGCAAGCCTGGATCGCCTAGTCGATCACCCTGCAAGCGTTGGCCCAGGCGAGTTCGGCGATCGGCCGCGCCTTGCGGCCGGTCTCGACGGCTTCGGCGCTCGACGCGGTGCCCTCCTCGGCACGTCGCGCGATGCCCTGCAGGATCGCGGCGAGCCGAAACATGCTGAACGCGATGTAGAACTCCCACGCTGCTGGCTCGATCGTCGCACGCTCCGATCGCGCGCAGTACGCGGCGACGTAAGCAGCCTCGCCCGGAATGCCGAGTGCCGCCAGGTCCTTGCCGGCCATGCCGCGAAATTGCGCGGCGCTCAGGCGCCAGGTCATCACGTGATACGAAAAGTCGGCCAGCGGGTGACCGAGCGTGGAAAGCTCCCAGTCCAGCAGCGCGACGACGCGCGGCTCGGTCGGATGCACGATCATGTTGTCGAGACGCAGGTCGCCATGAACGATCGTCGTCTCGTCGCCCGCCGGCACATGCGCCGGCAGCCATTCGATCAGTCGGTCCATGGCCTCGATGGTTCCGGTTTCCGAGGCGCGGTACTGGCGGGTCCAGCGCGCGATCTGGCGCTCGAAGTAGTTGCCTGGCCGACCGAAGTCGGCGAGACCTGCGGCGTCGACGTCGACCCGATGCAACTCGGCGACGACGCGGTTGATGTCGTCCCAGAGTGCGGCACGCTCGTCGCGCGACAACTCGGGCAAGGCCGGGTCCCAGAAGATGCGGCCCTCGACACAGTCCATCACGAAGAACGGCGTGCCGATCACCGACGCGTCGTCGCAAAACCCGAAGGTTCGCGGCACCGGCACCGGCGTGTCGCGCAGCGCGGTCATCACGCGGTATTCGCGGTCCACGGCGTGCGCCGAAGGCAGCAGCACGCCGTCCGGCTTCTTGCGCAAGACATAGCGGCCATTCGCAGCGGTGAGACGATAGGTTGGGTTCGACTGTCCTCCGGCGAATCGCTCGACCTGCAGCGGGCCGCGATAGCCCGCCACGTGCGCGACGAGCCAGTGCTCGAGCGCCGCGACATCGAAGCCGACGACTGCCATGCTCAGCGCACGGCTCGCGCCAGCCCGATCATGCGTCGCGGCTCTTGGCGCTCGCCCCGCTCAGGATGCCGTCGAGCAGCACGACCCGCGCCGAACGAACCAGGCCCGGGCCGTTGAGCGTGCCGGAGCGGCAGTACCACTCCATCAGCGTGCCATGTTGCAACGCCATCACGACCGCGGCCATCTCGCGCGCATCGAGGTCGTCGCGAAACTCGCCGTTCGCCTTGCCGGTGCGAATGATCTTCTCGAGCGACGAGACGAAGCCGTCGTAGATCGCCTTGACCCGCGTCTCAATCCCCGACGTTCGACGAAATCGAGGCGATCGAGATCCCGGTGATCGCCTCGATCGAAGGCGTTGCCGCGGGCGGCCGCAACGAGCCGATAGCCGGCATGGGCATCGAGGATTCGGGTAACGCTCACGAAGATGCTGCTCGCGATGAAGGGTACGGTGGCGATGCTGCTGGTCGGGCACGACATGAACGCGGTGTTCGCGCTGGCGGACTGTATCTCGGTCCTGGTCTACGGCCGCTGCATCGCCACCGTCACGCCGGCCGAGATCAGCGCCGACCCCGAGGTGCGGCGCGCCTACCTTGGCGACGACGCGGCCCCGGCAAGAAGCCGTGTCTCGAAGTCGAGGGACTCGAGACGGTGTCGAGGTGCAGCACCTGCCCGCGTTCCGGATCGCCCGCGCGGGTCTCGCGATCGTGCCCGAGGGTCGCCAGGTGTTCAGCCACCCGACCGTTCTCGAGCAGCGCATCGCTGAAAGAACGCGGTTGCGCGATCGTCATCGTCGACAAGAACCTGCGCGACGTGGCCCGGCTCGCCGAGCGAATGGTGGTGCTCGAAAAGGGCTCATCGCCTGGACCGGACTCTCATCGACGCTGTGCGGCGACCCGGAACTGCAGCGTCGCCATCTCGGCCTCTAGCTCCGGCTGACCCGCGGTTTCATAACGCTTCAGGTCGATTTCAGTCCGCTAAAGGACTGAAGCAGGGGGTACCGGCGACAGTACAGCCATCGACAACGCACTGCCACCCACCCCAAGGAGCCCGACCATGAACACCCCCCTGAATGTCCGCCTCGCCGCCGCTGTCGCCTCCATGGCCATCACCTTCTCCCTGCTCTTCACCGTCTTCGCCATGGCCGAGCCGCCGGTCGCCAATTCGCTGCTGGCGCAGGCCGACACCGTGATCGTGCGCTGACCCTGGCAAAGCACCGACACCCTACGCGCACCCGCCGTCGGGCATACCGAATAATCCGGCGACACCGCCGGACAACAAGGCGATCGATGAGCGGCAGCGGAAGATGATCACGCGACAGCGTCCTCCCGGCGCGACAGAAATCTGCAAGAACCTGGTCGCCGACGTGGCCGGGCTTTGCAACGCCCAGCGCGTGATGCTGGTGCTCGATTCAGGCCAGGGGCCGCGTGTCGCCGGCTCCTTGATGCCGCGGGGCGAGACGGACGCTGCCCTGCTGCAGGCCATCACGCCCTGGCTGAGCGAAGCGCGCCGCACCGGCAAACCGAGTTTGCGACACGGCCCCGCAGGTGCCGACAAGCTCAACCAGCGCAGTTGCATCGTCGCGCCGCTGCGGTCCGGCCGCGAGCGGCTCGGCTTCCTCTACGCCGACGTCGAAGGCCGCCACGGCCGCTTCACCGCCGCCGACCGCGACATGCTGGCCCTGCTTGCCCGCCAGGCGGCCCTAGCCCTGTCCGGCGTCCGTGTGGCCGAGCGGCTCGCGCTCCAGCTCGAGCAGCGAACGGGCGAGCTGGCCCTGATCAACAGCATCCAGCAGGGCATGGCGGCCAGGCTCGACTTCCAGGGCATCGTCGACGGGGTCGGCGACAAGTTGCGCAAGGTGTTTGGCAGCGAGGATCTGAGCATCCGCTGGTGGCACGCCGAGACCG
Source organism: Burkholderiales bacterium (assembly GCA_043725065.1). Classification (GTDB taxonomy): domain Bacteria; phylum Pseudomonadota; class Gammaproteobacteria; order Burkholderiales; family Burkholderiaceae_C; genus Schlegelella_A. Next base: position 2,480 of record JAYSMB010000473.1, on the reverse strand, counting down.
ACAGCACCGAGATTCTGTACTGCGTCGAGCATGGCCGACACCTGCCCAAGGAGCCGCCGACCGAGGTGCGCGCCACCAACCTGCCGGCGCTACGGATCCTTCGCGAAGGCATCGGCTCGTACTTCGGCACCCGCGGCGCGCAGGCCGCAGCGGGGCTGGGCGGTGCGTCCCCGGGCACCGACTGGTGCCTGTCGATCATCGGCGCGCCGATCCGCAGCACCCGGCGCGTGCTGGGCATGATCGTGATCGAGAACCACGAGCGCGAGCATGCCTACGGCGAGGCCGACCTGCGCGTGCTGACTACCATCGGCGCGACGCTTGGCGTGGCACTGGAAAACGCCCGCCTGTTCGACGAGACTCAGCGTCTGCTCAAGGAGACCGAGCAACGCAACGCCGAGCTGGCGGTGATCAACAGCATCCAGCAGGGGCTGGCAAGCAAGCTCGAGCTGCGGGCCGTGATCGATCTGGTGGGCGAGAAGATACGCGAGGTGTTCCAGGCCGACGTCGTCGGCGTCGCCTTGCTCGACGCGGTGCGCGACGTGGTCTCCTACCCGTACATCGTCGACCATGGCCAGCGCTTCGCGCCGGCGCCCAGGTCGGAGGGCAGCCAGCATGGGATCAGCGGTGCGGCGATGCGCACGCGGCAAACACTGGTGTTCCACACCGAGGCCGAGCTCGCCGCATTTCAGCGCGACCAGGGCCTCCCCAACTCATTGCTGGGCGGTCCTACCCTGGACAATTCTTTCGTCTACGCGCCGCTGCTCCACGGCAACCAGGCGATGGGCCTGATCTGCATCGGCAAGCAGGCCGAGCATGCCTTTGCCCCGAACGACGTGAGCCTCATCACGACCGTGGCCGCGAGCCTCAGCGTGGCGCTGCAGAACGCATTGAGCTTCGACGCCGAACGTCAGCGCGCCGCCGAGCTGGCGGTCATCAACAGCATCCAAGAAGGGATGGCCGCCGAGCTGAACTTCCAGGCCATCGTCGACCTGGTCGGCGACAAGCTGCGCGAGGTATTCGCGACCGGAAACATCGGCATCCGCTGGCGCAACCCGAAGACCGGCTGGGTCGACTATCTGTACGAATACGAGCACGGCCTTCGCATCCATCCCGAATCGCACGCGATACGGCCCGACAGCCCGGTGATGCAGGCCTTCGCGCGACGCGAAGTGCTCGTCGTCAATACCCGGGCCGAATCCGATGCGCTCGGCATCGGCGTCATTCCGGGTACCGACGCGAGCCTGTCGAGCGTGTTCGTGCCGATCGTCGGCGGCGACCGCGTGCTCGGCGGCATCGTCCTGGAGGACTACGAGCGCGAGCACGCGTTCGGCGACAGTGATGTGCGCTTGTTGACGACCGTCGCGGCGAGCATAGGCGTGGCGCTCGAGAACGCACGGCTCTTCGACGAGACGCAGCGCCTGCTCAAGGAAACCGAGCAGCGCAATGCCGAGCTGGCGGTGATCAACAGCATCCAGCAGTCTGTGGGCGCGGCGCTCGACTTCCAGGCCATCGTCGACGTCGTCGGCGACAAGCTGCGCGAGGTCTTCGCCACCGGCGACATGAGCATCCGCTGGTGGGAAGAGGCGGCCGGCGAGATTCACTACCTGTACGCCTACGAGCACGGCGTGCGCCTGACGAACACCGTCAAGACGCCGAAGCCGGGATCGGTGCAGTACCGGTTCTATCGCGAGCGCGGCGAGGCGACGATCATCGGCTCGGCCGCCGAGCAGCTCGAGCTCGGCATTCCGGTGCGGCCCGGCACCGACCGGGCACGCAGCCTCCTTATCGTGCCGATGGTGGCCGGCGAGCGGATGCTCGGCTCGGTGGCGCTCGAGAACCACGAACGTGACAACGCCTTCGGTCCGGGCGACATGCGCCTGCTGCAGACGGTGGCCGGCAGCATGGGCGTCGCGCTGGAGAACGCGCGCCTCTTCGACGAGACCCAGCGGCTGCTGAAAGAGACCGAGCAGCGCAACGCCGAGCTGGCGGTGATCAACAGCATCCAGGAAGGGATGGCGGCCGAGCTCGAATTCCAGGCCATCGTCGAGCTGGTCGGCGAACGTCTGCGCGATGTCTTCAAGACGCAAGATGCGGGCATCTGGCTTTGGGATGCGGCGGCCGGCCTCATCAGGCGTGTCTTCCAGATCGAACACGGCATGCGCATCGACGGGCCGTCGTTCAGCCCGAGGCCCGGGAGTGCGATGCACCGGATCATCTTCGAGCGCGAATCCGTTGTCGCCGGCTCGCGCGCAGACCAGGCCGCATTGGGCTATGGCCATCGCCCGGGCACCGATCAATGCCTCAGTGCTGTGGCGGTGCCCGTGGTGGCCGCGGATCGCTCCATTGGAATCATTCTGCTCGAGGACCATCTGCGCGAGAACGCGTTCGGCGAGGGCGACCTGCGGCTTCTCTCGACCGTTGCAGCGAGCATGGGCGTGGCGCTCGAGAACGCGCGCCTGTTCGCCGAGACGCAGCGCCTG
>JAYSMB010000472.1:0-2055 GCA_043725065.1 Burkholderiales bacterium | reverse complement strand
CGGGGCTGGAGCGGGCCTCGTTCGATGTTCCGAGCGGCTTTTCCGGCCGGATCGTCTGGCTCGAGCTATCGCCCGACGAGTCGCCCGCGATGTCGCCCGCGACGACGAAAGCCGTCGAGGCGCTGCGCGCTCGAGGCGTTCGGGTCGGTTGACCGAGGCGAAGCCGCTCGTGCCCTCAGGCGGCGTTGGTCGGCACCGTCGCGTCGGGCAACGCCCGGCTCTTGCCCCAGACGCGATTGAGATGGCGCCGCACCGGCTGCTCGAGCAGGTAGAACGAGATGGCGCCGGTCGCGATCGCCGCCAGCATGGCCCGCAGCGGAGAAAGGCCGAGGGCTTCCCGGTAGTCGTAGAAGGGCTGTTGCCATACGTAGATCGAATACGACCACAGGCCGAGCTGGCGCAAGGCGCGCAGCGACAATGCCCCGCGCAAGAGTGCGCTCGTGCCGGGCAGTAGATTGATCGCCAGGGCGAACGCGCCGACGCCTGCGATCTGGCGCACCGGAAACGGCATCGACCACCAGTGCAAGGCAACGCCGAGGACGATCAGCACCGGGCAGACGAGTGGGCGCTGCGCAGGCAGTCCGCGCTTGTGGAAATGCACGAGCAGCCAACCTGACACGAAGATCGCGTAGGCTGCGACCTCGGAGTGATAGCGCTTGCCGAATTCCAGCTCGCGCGCCGAGTATTGCGTCCAGTACCAGATGCTGAACAGGGCGCAGGCCACCACCAGAAAGGCCATGGCGCGGCCCGGTTCGAGCCATTTGCGACGGGCGGCGACGGCGATCAGCGACAGGACGACATAGCTGTGCTCCTCGACGCAGAGCGACCAGAGATGACCGAACGGCAGGCCGAGTTCCGGGGCGGCGACGTAGTTCTTGAAGAAGAGCGCGGCCGCCGCGACCTGCCGTCCGGGGATCGGCAATGCCAGATAGGCGAACAGGCCGAGCGTCAAGGCGATGAAGGCGTAGTACACAGGCAAGATCCGCGAGATGCGCCGGCGGTAGAACGTTGCGATCGGCGTTTCCTGCACGAACAGGAGCCGCGTCATCAACCAGCCCGAGAGCACGAAGAAGAGGTCGACGCCCATCGACCCGAGATTGATGCCCGGAACCGGCAAGAAGTGGCCGATCAGCAGACAGCCGATCGCCAAGCCGCGCCAGCCGTCGAGAGAATCGATGTGCGGGCCGCGCATCGCTAGGCGCTCGACAAGACTCGGCGGCCACGCGCTGGCGCAATACGGTCGGACCGTCCCATGCCGGGCATTGTGCGACGCGGCCGGACGTCGCCCTGTGGTACAAGAAAGTCGTCGCGAGACAGCTCGACATCGAAGAAAGGTCAGGGAGTTCATGAACATCACAATGGCAGTGCCCGGTGGCGATCGGCGATGAATGTCGACGACGAAGTGCTCAAGATCTTGCGATCGACGCTGGGACTGGCCGCCAGCAGCTTGGCACTCGGCCCGGACAGCCCCTTGCTGGGCAGCATTCCGGAGCTCGATTCGATGGCCGTGGTAGCCATCCTCACGGCGGTCGAGGAAAAATTCGGAGTCAGCATCGACGACGACGAGGTCGATGGCCGCACGTTCGCTACCGTGTCCAGCTTGACCCGTTTCGTCCGGTCCAAGCTGGATTCATGAGCGGGGCGCGGCCGATCGCTCAGGACGCGCACTGCGTTGCGGCGGCCGCCGGGTGCAGTTTCCGGATCGTGACGCAGCCAGCACAAGGGAGTTGCGTCGGAACCATCGTCTGGCTCCACGCATTCGCCGAAGAGATGAACAAGTCGCGGCACATGAGCGCGCTTATGGCCCGCCGGTTCGCCAGCGCCGGCTGGCGCGTGGTGCAGCAGGACCTGTTCGGATGCGGCGACAGCGCCGGCGATTTTTCCGAGGCGACGTGGGACGCATGGGTCCGCGACATCGAGGCCCAGGTCGACGCGGCCGATGCGGATCGGCCCGTCTGGCTGTGGTGCGTCCGGGCCGGTGCTTTGCTGGCCCTGCCCGTGCTGGCCGGCCGCCCGCACGTCAACGTCTTGCTGTGGCATCCCGTCTTGGCGGGG
>JAYSMB010000471.1:0-7871 GCA_043725065.1 Burkholderiales bacterium | reverse complement strand
CCCCTCGGCCGTCTTCAGCGCGACGTTGCCCACGAAGCCATCGCAGACCACGATGTCGCAGGTGCCCTTGAAGATGTCGTTGCCTTCGACGTTGCCGTGGAAATTGACGAGCCCGGCGGCAGCCGCGGCGCGCAGCAGCTCCGCGGCCCGCTTGATCGTCTCGCCGCCCTTGATCGCCTCTTCACCGATGTTGAGCAGGCCCACGGTCGGCTCCGCCTTGCCCGCGACCGCTGCCACCAGAGCGCTGCCCATGACCGCGAACTGCAGCAGGTTCTCGGCCGTGCAATCGACATTGGCGCCGAGGTCGAGCACGGTCGTGTAGCCGTCGCGCTCGTTCGGCATCACGGTCGCGATCGCCGGCCTATCGATGCCGTCGACCGTCTTCAGTACGTATCGCGAGACGGCCATCAACGCGCCGGTGTTGCCGGCCGAGACGCAGGCCTGCGCGAGCGAGGGGCGGCCGTCGAGCGGCTTGACCTGGCTCACCGCGACGCGCAGCGAAGAATCCTTCTTGCGGCGCAGCGCGACCTCGATCGAATCGCTCATCTCGATCACTTCACTCGCGACAACGCGGGTGCAGCGGGCCCAGCCTTCAGCGGGCGCGAGCGCCTCGGCGCGGCCCACAAGCACGAGTTCGGCCTCGGGATGCGCAGCAAGAAAGGCGCGGCAGGCCGGCAGCGTGACCGACGCGCCGAAGTCGCCGCCCATGCAGTCGACTGCGAGGCGGATCGGGGGGGCGGAAGTGGCCGCCATGGACAAGTGCGCGATCGGCAAAGCCCTTGGCAGCCGGTATCACGCGAGCGGTGGAATCAGGCGTCCGCTTTGGTCTTGAGCACCTTGCGTCCGCGGTAGAAACCGGTCGCGCTCAGGTGGTGGCGAAGATGGGTTTCGCCCGTCGTCGGCTCGATCGCGATGCCCGGTTTGGCGAGCGCGTTGTGGGCGCGATGCATGCCGCGCTTGGAAGGCGACTTCTTGTTTTGTTGAACGGCCATGGAAATTCTCCGAATAGCCCGCGTGGCGCAGGCGGCGCGGACCAGGCGGAACAGGTGTTCGGCGGACCGCGAAAAGCCGGTAATTGTAGCAGCGCCGACTCAAATGGCCGGCCCCTTGGCACGCTCAGGCGGAACTCGGGCGGCCCTTCAGGGCGGCCAGGGCCGCGAAAGGGTGTTCTTCGGCCGGCGCGTCGTCTTCGTCGTGCAGCGGCAGCGGCTCGGGGCAAGCCTCGTGGCGCGGCATGAGCGGGAGCGCGAGCAGCAATTCGTCTTCGATCAAAGCGCGCAGGTCGATCGCCGGTTCGAGCGTCAGCACGTCGTCTTCGCTGTCGGTGTCGAGCGCCGCGGCGGCGTCTTCCCCCTCGACGAAGAACAGGCGCCGATCGACGTGGAGCGGCACCATCATGCTCTTCAGGCAACGCTGGCATTCGACGCTCACGGCGGCGTCGGCAACGAGATGCAAGGTGGGCTGAACACCGGCGCCGGCCAGCGCGGCGCGAGCGCCGGTCGCCCGCCAGTGGATCGGCGAGGCGCCCGCATCCGGGCCTCGCGTGCCGGCCGAGGCGAGGCGCGGCAGGGCGGCCAGCGGCCATTCGCCGGCCAGCGAAGCGCCGCTCGCGGCGAAGGCCGCGACGTCGAATCGCTTCGGGTCGAAAGGTCGGCCGGTTGCCATCGAACGAGTGTAGGGGAGCCCACGGAGGGTGCGGCGTTCGACCGATAAACTCGAGCGACAACGAAAGAGGCCATTGCCCCCATGAAGCGCATCTTCATCTTGCTCGCCATCGCCGCGGTTCTGACCTCGGCCGCGTCGACCGCCCTCGCCCAGACGCGTGCATTCGACGCCAAGGCACTGGCTCGCTACGACATCAGCTACGCAAAGTGCGAATCGCGCTTTCCGGCGATGCAGGGACATCGCGACGAGGCTTATCTGGACCTGTGGCGCATCGGCTCGAACGACAAGTCCTCGGCCCGACTTGCCGGCGTGCGCGGCGGCGCGGTCTACCGGGCCGAGCGGCAACTTGTCCTGCGGGGTACGGCCAAAAGCAGCGCGCCCTCCGCTTCGGGCCCGCTGGAGCTGGAGTGCCAGGGCCTGTGGGCCGAGCACCAGCGCGTGGTCAAGGACAAGCGGTAAGAATTCGCCGATGCCCGCCCGGCGCCTGATTCTTGCCTCGACATCGCGCTACCGCCACGAGTTGTTGCAGCGCCTGCGCCTGCCGTTCGAGGTACGCGCTCCCGAGGTCGACGAGACGCCGCTCGCGGACGAAACGCCGAGCGAACTCGCGCTTCGCCTCGCACTCGCCAAGGCCGACGCTGTCGCCATGACCGACGCCGACGCGATCGTCATCGGCTCCGACCAGGTGGCCGATCTCGACGGCGTCGCGATCGGCAAGCCAGGCGATCACGCCCGAGCGACGGACCAGTTGCGTTCCATGCGCGGCCGCAGTGTCGTCTTCCACACGGCGGTCGCCGTCGTCTGCCGTGCGAGCGGCTTTCGCGCCGTTGAAGTCGCACCTGTGACGGTGCGCTTTCGCTACCTGAGCGATGCCGAGATCGAGCACTACCTGCGCACCGAACAACCCTACGACTGCGCCGGCAGCGCCAAGGCCGAGACGCTCGGCATCGCGCTGCTCGACGCGATCGAGTCCGACGATCCGACCGCGCTGATCGGCCTGCCGCTGATTCGCACTTGTGCCTTGCTGCGGCGCGCCGGCATCGATCCGCTCTTGACCGAGTGAGTGCCATGCCGGATACGAGTTCCTTCGCTGGCGCTCAGGATGACAAGGGCTCGCTTCATCTGATGCCGAACACGCTCGACTTCGGCGCGCCGGGTGAAGCTGCGGCGCTCGACCAGCTGCTGCCCCTGGGCGTGATCCGCACCGCGTCGAACCTCGCCCACTGGGTCTGCGAGAACGCCAAGACGACGCGCGCCTTCCTGAAGCGGGTCGACTCGGTCTGCCCGCTCGCCAGGCCGGTGCAAGAGATCTCGATCGTCGAATTGCCGAGGCCGAACAAGGGGCGCGAGACGACCACCGACGCGAACGCCATCAGCGCCCTGCTCGCCCCCGCCGGCGCCGGTCATGACATCGGTCTGATCTCGGAGGCCGGCCTGCCGGCCCTCGCCGATCCGGGCGCCCTGCTCGTCGCCGCGGCTCACTCGGCAGGCATCCAGGTCGTGGCGCATCCCGGCGCCAGCTCGATCGCGCTGGCGCTGGCGGCGAGCGGGCTCAACGGCCAGAGCTTTGCTTTCGTCGGCTACATCCCGGTGCCCGCCGAAGCGCGCGCCGCGCGAATCCGTTCCGTGGAAGCGACATCAAGGCGCGAAGGCCAGACGCAATTGCTGATCGAGACTCCCTATCGCAACGCGGCCTTGCTCGATGCCTTGCTCGCCCACCTGCAGCCGGCAACGGTCTTGTCGGTGAGCGTGGGCCTGACGCTGCCCGGCGGCTTCACGCGCAGCGCCAGCGTCGCGCAGTGGCGGCGGAGCCCCACGCCGCTGCCGGCCGACGTTCCCGCCGTCTTCGCGTTCCTCGCGCGCTAAAACGCTCTGACTCCCTCTCCCGGAGGGGCGGGCAACCCTCTGGCTCAGGACGGCTCGGTTTCCGGCACCTTGGCGCCGAACAGCGCGGCGACTTTCTTCTTCTGCTTGATGTTGGGCGACAGGCCGCGCGCGAGCGGCGCGGCGCGTTGTTCCCAGGCCGGCTCGGGCGTGCCCGAGGGCGCCTCGTAGGGCTTGTCGAAGAACGGGTCGCTGGCCGCGCGCGGCGCTTCGCGCGGATAGCCGCGCACCGGCGCCGGCGCCCGCATATCGCGGCCTTCTTCTTCGCTGCGCGAACGTTCGCGTGGCGGGCGGCGCGGCACTTCGTCATCGTCGAGCTCGAGCGGCTCGATCTCGATCTTCTTCTTGATCAGCCTTTCGATGTCGTCGACCAGGCGCGTGTCGTCGCGCGCCACCAGCGTGATGGCCAGGCCCGAAGCAGCGGCTCGACCGGTGCGGCCGATGCGGTGGATGTAGTCTTCCGCGTTGTAGGGCACGTCGAAGTTGAAGACCGCCGGCAGATCGACGATGTCGAGACCGCGCGCCGCCACGTCGGTGGCGACCAGCACGTCGACATCGCCGGCCTTGAAGGCCTCGAGCGCCTTCAACCGTTCGTCTTGAGACTTGTCGCCGTGCAGCGCGTTGGTGCGCAGCCCGTCGCGCTCGAACGAGCGCGCCAGGCGCGCGCAGCCAATCTTGGAATTGACGAAGATCAACGCCTGCGTGATCGAGCGTTCCTTCAGGATCTTGAGGACGGCGCGCCGCTTGTCGTCGGTCGAGACGCTGTAGAAATGCTGCTCGACGTTGGTGGCCGTCGCGTTCGGCCGCGCCACCTCGACCATCAGCGGGTCTTGCAGATAGCTCTCGGCCAGGCGGCGAATCTCGGGCGAGAACGTCGCCGAGAACAGCAAGGTCTGGCGCTGCTTCGGCAAGTAGGAAAGGATGCGTTGCAGGTCGGGCAGAAAGCCGATGTCGAGCATGCGATCTGCTTCGTCGAGCACCACGTACTCGACCTTGTTGAGCACGCAGTTCTTGGCTTCGATGTGATCGAGCAAACGCCCGGGTGTCGCCACCAGCACCTCCACGCCGCCCTTCAACTCGAGCGTCTGCGGCTTCATGTCGATGCCGCCGAAGACCACCGCCACACGCAGCTTGGAATGCGCCGCGTAGCCCCTGATGTTGTCGGCCACCTGGTCGGCCAGCTCGCGTGTCGGCGCGATCACGAGGGCGCGAACCGGATGACGCGCCGGCGACATGCTCGAGTTCTCGTGCGGCAGCATCTTGTGCAGCAGCGGCAGCGAGAACGCCGCGGTCTTGCCGGTGCCGGTCTGTGCCGCGCCCATGATGTCGCGCCCCGCCAGCACCAGCGGTATCGCCTTGGCCTGGATCGGCGTCATCGTCGTGTAGCCCTGGTCGGCGACGGCGCGCTGCAAGAGAGGCGAGAGGCCCAACGCGGAGAACTTGAGGGATGCGTCGCTCGTGGGCGAGCCGGTCGAAGAATCGGAGTCGGATTGCGCCGGCAAATCGGCGTCACTGGAATTTTCGGTCATGCTTCAATTATCGCGCCTGTACGCTGCGGCGGCATTGAGCAGGGACAACGCCCGGTAGAATTCGGCGCGTTTTGGCCGTAGCCGCCATCGCATGTGCGACGCCTTGTCGCACTCACACTTTGCGCCTATTCCCATGATTCTCGTCACCGGCGGGGCCGGCTTCATCGGCTCGAACTTCGTACTCGACTGGCTCGCGCAGTCCGGCGAGCCGGTGCTCAACCTCGACGCCCTGACCTACGCCGGCAATCGCGAGAACCTCGCAGCGGTGGCGGAGGATCCACGGCATCTCTTCGTGCGCGGCGACATCGTCGACCGCGATCTGCTCGACCGACTATTCGCCGAGCATCGACCGCGCGCGGTCTTTCATTTCGCGGCCGAGAGCCACGTCGACCGCAGCATTCATGGCCCGGCGGCCTTCGTGCGCACCAACGTCGAGGGCACGTTCTCGCTTCTCGAAGCGGCGCGCCGGCATTGGGCGAGCCTCGCCGAGTCGGAGCGGCAGGCGTTCCGATTCCTCCACGTCTCGACCGACGAGGTCTACGGCTCGCTCGGGCCGGGCGACGCGGCGTTCACCGAAGCGCATGCGTACTCGCCGAACAGCCCCTACTCCGCGAGCAAGGCCGCCAGCGACCACCTTGTTCGGGCCTGGCACCACACCTACGGCCTGCCCGTGCTGACCACGAACTGCGGCAACAACTACGGCCCCTTCCATTTTCCCGAGAAGCTGATCCCGCTGATGATCGTCAATGCCCTGGCAGGCAATCCCTTGCCGGTCTACGGCGACGGCCAGCAGGTGCGCGACTGGCTGTACGTGAAGGATCACTGCGCCGCGATCCGCGAAGTGATGGCGCGGGGAGCGATCGGCGGGACCTACAACATCGGTGGCTGGAACGAGAAGCCGAACCTCGAGATCGTCCACACGGTATGCGCGCTGCTCGACGAATTGAGGCCGCACGCCCAAGGCACTTACGCGCGGCTGGTGACCCTCGTGACCGACCGGCCCGGCCACGACCGGCGCTACGCGATCGACGCGCGCAAGATCGAGCGAGAACTGGGCTGGCGTCCGGCAGAAACCTTCGAGTCTGGACTGCGCAAGACGGTGAGGTGGTACCTCGATCACGCCGACTGGGTCGCGCGCGTGCAAAACGGCGCCTACCGAGACTGGCTCTCGACCAACTACGACACCCGTTCTTCCGCCACTGCCCGCGAACCGATAGTGCGCGCCGGATGAAGATCCTGTTACTTGGCAGGAACGGCCAGGTCGGCTGGGAATTGCAGCGAGCGCTGCTGCCGATAGGCGAGTTGACGGCACTCGACTTCGACAGCCCCGGGCCGTTGCGCGCCGATTTCCGCGATCCCGAATCGCTGGCCGCCACGGTTCGCGAGTTCGGGCCCGACGTGATCGTCAATGCGGCCGCGCATACCGCCGTCGACAAGGCCGAGAGCGAGCCTGACCTGGCGCGGCGCCTCAATGCCGAAGCACCGGCCGTGCTCGCCCGCGAAGCCGCGGCGCTAGGCGCGTGGCTGGTGCACTACAGCACCGACTATGTGTTCGACGGCAGCGGCAACATCGCGCGCGCGGAAGACGCGCCGACCGGCCCGCTCAACGTGTACGGGCGCACCAAGCTCGAAGGCGAGCAGGCGATTCGCGCCAGCGGCTGCCGCCACCTCATCCTGCGCACCAGCTGGGTCTACGGCACGCGCGGCGGCAACTTTGCCAAGACGATGTTGCGCCTGGCCCAAGAGCGGGACCGGCTCTCGGTGATCGACGACCAGATCGGCGCGCCGACCGGCGCCGACCTGATTGCCGACGTCACGGCACACGCCATCCGCGCGGTTGGCGAAACGCCACCGCTTGGTGGAACGTACCACGTGGTCGCTTCAGGGCAAACCAGTTGGCACGGCTACGCCCGCCATGTCATCGAGTTCGCACGTGCTGCGGGCGCACCGGTCAAGGTCGCAGCAGATTCGATCGCCGCAGTGCCTTCGAGCGAATTTCCAACGCCTGCCGAGCGGCCGAAGAACTCCCGCCTCGATACGACCAAACTGCGCAGCAGTTTCGGACTGACACTGCCGCCCTGGCAGACCGGCGTTGACCGAATGCTCGCCGAACTTTTGACCTGACGAAAAGCGATGAGCACTTCCACGCCCCGCAAGGGCATCATCCTGGCCGGCGGTTCCGGCACGCGGCTGCATCCGGCAACGCTCGCCATCAGCAAGCAACTGCTGCCGGTGTACGACAAGCCGATGATCTATTACCCGCTCTCGACGCTGATGCTCGCCGGCATCCGCGAGATCCTGGTCATCAGCACGCCGCAAGACACACCCCGGTTCCAGGCTCTGCTCGGTGACGGATCGTCGTGGGGTCTGGCGATCGAGTACTGCGTGCAGCCTAGCCCCGACGGCCTGGCGCAAGCGTTCATCCTCGGCCGTGAGTTCGTCGGCGGCCAGCCCAGCGCGCTGGTGCTCGGCGACAACATCTTCCATGGCCACGACCTCCAGGTCCTGCTCCATGCGGCGGCCGGACGGGTCACCGGCGCTTCTGTCTTCGCCTATCACGTTCACGACCCGGAACGCTACGGCGTCGTCGAGTTCGACCACGGTCGTCGCGCTCTCAGCATCGAAGAAAAGCCGCAGCGCCCGAAGAGCAACTACGCCGTCACCGGTCTCTACTTCTACGACGAACAGGTCTGCGACATCGCGGCCAGCGTCAAGCCTTCGGCCCGCGGCGAACTCGAGATCACCGAGGTCAACGCCCGGTATCTGCAGCAGGGCGAGCTGAGCGTCGAGATC
>JAYSMB010000470.1:0-4742 GCA_043725065.1 Burkholderiales bacterium | reverse complement strand
GGTTGAGATCGCGTGCTTGTAGACCATCTGGGTCACTGTATTGCGAAGCAGGACCACATATTGATCGAAAGACTCGATATGCCCCTGCAGCTTGATCCCGTTGACCAGGTAGATCGAAACCGGAACGTGCTCCTTGCGAAGCAGATTCAGGAAGGGGTCTTGTAAGAGCTGCCCTTTGTTGCTCACGTTGAAACTCCGTGATGTGTTCTGGAGCGAAGGACATTAACACAGCGTTTCGCGATTGGTGGCGCGTAAGGCCATGCATCACGGCCGCTTTTCCGCGAACGGATTCTTCGACGAGCGCATCTCGATCCGGAGCGGCGTTCCGGTCAGCTTGAAGTGGGCTCGAATGCGGCCCTCGAGGAAGCGCTTGTAGGCGTCGGTCACGTGCTCCAGCGAGTTGCCGTGGATGATGACGATCGGCGGATTCATTCCACCCTGGTGCGCGTAGCGCAGCTTCGGTCGGAACGCGCCGGCGCGCTTCGGGCTCTGGTGCTGCACCGCTTCGAGGAGCAGCCGCGTCAACACCGGCGTCGGCATCTTGCGGTTGGCCGAGGCGTGCGCGTCGGCAATCGCTTTCCAGACCGGGCCGAAGCCTTGTCGCTTCACGGCCGAAATCTGCATCACCGGCGCAAACTTCAGGAACGGCAACCGCTGCACGATCGAGCGCTCGAGCTGCTCTTTCTGATAGGCATCGACCGCGTCCCATTTGTTGTCGGCGACGACGACGGCGCGGCCGCTTTCCAAGATGTAGCCGGCGATGTGCGCGTCCTGGTCGGTGACGCCCTGGGTCGTGTCGAGCAACAGCAATACGACGTTGGCCTCGGCGATCGCCCGCAAGGTCTTGACGACCGAGAACTTCTCGACCGCCTCGAACACCTTGCCTTTGCGGCGCAGGCCGGCGGTGTCGATCAAGTCGAAGTGCGTACCGCCGCGTTCGAAGGGGACGACGATCGCGTCGCGCGTCGTTCCCGGCTGATCGAAGGCGACCAGACGTTCTTCGCCGAGCCAGGCGTTGATCAGCGTCGACTTGCCGACGTTGGGCCGACCGGCGACCGCCAGGCGAATCGGCACGGACGAAGCGTCGGAATCGACCGGCTCGACCTCGGGCTCGTCGAACGCCGCCGGCCCGAGCGCCGCCAGCAGGGCCGCTTCCGCGAGGTTGCCGATGCCCTGGCCGTGTGCCGCCGAGATCGGAATCGGATCGCCGAGGCCGAGCTCGTGAAACTCGGCGAGCAAAGGCGAATCGGCCATGCCCTCGGCCTTGTTGACGGCGAGCAGCACTTTCTTGCTGGCGCTGCGCAGGTATTTGGCGATGTCGTGGTCCTGCCCCGAGACACCGGCGCGGACGTCGGTGACGAAGATCACGGCATCGGCCTCAGCGACCGCCTGGCGCGTCTGCTTGGCCATCTCACGGACGATGCCGGTCGGGTTCTCGGGCTCGAAGCCGCCGGTGTCGACGACGATGAAGTGGCGACCGGCGATCGTCGCGTCGCCATAGTGTCGGTCGCGGGTCAAGCCCGAGAAGTCGGCGACGATGGCGTCGCGCGTTTTCGTCAGGCGATTGAAGAGCGTCGACTTGCCGACGTTGGGCCGGCCGACGACCGCGATCACGGGCTTCACGCGGCTCGCCCGAGGAAACTGATCAGGACGGGCGGAACGCGAACATCCCGCCCGAGCGCGTCACGACGATCAGCATGCCGCCGACCACTACCGGCGGCACGGCGAGCGCGCTGCCGTCCGTGCTAGAGCGCAGCTGCGCTTCCCCCTTGCCGCGCGACAGCCAATGCAGCGTGCCGTCGATGTCGCCGAACACGACCGACGACCCGACGACGGCCGGCGCGCCGAGGCCGCGGAACATCAGCGATTCGGAGGTCCAGGCGACATCGCCGGTGGCTGTCTTCCACGCCGTCAGGCGGTCCGACGCGTCGGCACCGAACAGCAATTCAGAATCGCCGCCGATGGCGTCGGTGCCGCCGATCGTCTTGGTCCACATGATGCGACCTTTTTCGGCATCGACGCAGCCGACCGCCGCCTGGAACGATCGTGCGCACAGCAGGTCGCCGGTGCGTAGCGGCGGGCCGATCAGGTCGGCGAGCCGCTCGACTTCGTTGGCGCCGCGCGGCGAGCCGATCGCCACTTCCCAGCGCACCGTCGATGCGACCGGATCGAAGCCGGCCATGCGCGGCCCCTGACCCACCACCAGCGTGTCGTGGAATGCGGCGATGACGCCCGCCTGCGCCAGCGTCAGCGGGTCGCCGGGCCGCTGCACCTGCCAGATCTTGGCGCCGTCTTGCGCGTCGAATGCCTGGACCGCGCGATCGACGCCGAGAACGAACACCCGCCCGCCCGCCACGAGCGGCGCGGTCGCGACACGAACGCCGAGCGCCTTCTTCCACTTGACCTGGCCGGCTTCGAGCGCGACCAGATCGCCGTCGCGCGTCACGACCGCGGCGACCTTGCCGTCGCTGCCGACCCCGGCCGAGAGCTTGGCGCCGACATTGGCGCGCCAGAATGCCTTGCCGCTGTCGGCTTCGATCGCCAGCACCGTTCCGTCGCCCGCGGCGACCGTGACGACAGCGCCGTTCACGGCGATCGTCATTGGAAACTGAACCGCGCCGATGCTCTGATTCCAGACCTGGCTAACGGTGATGGGCGCCGTGATCGGCTCGAGCGGCTTCGGCTTCGGCCGGTCCGGGCCGAGCAGCGAACAGGCGCACAGCAGGCCCCCCAGAACGAGCCCGAGGGCGGCCCTCATTTGCCGGCCTCCGAGCCGCTTGCCGCGGCAGCGGGGTTCAGGCCGAGCACGTTCAGCTTGGCTTCGACGATTCGGCGGTAGTCGAGCTTGGCATCCATCGCCGACCACGCCTTCTGGTAGGCAGCCTTCGCATCGTCGGTCTTGCCTTTTGCCATGAGGATGTCGCCGCGCCGGTCGGCGGCGAGCGCCGCAAACTCAGGCGCATCGACGCCGTCGAGCTGCTTCAATGCCTCGTCGTATTTCTTCTCGTCGAGCAGCAGCCCGGCCAGGCGAAGCCGCGCGATCGCCCGGTATTCGCTCTCGGAGCCACTCTCGGCCACCCAGACGAGATCGGCGCGCGCCACCTCGACCTGGCCCTTGTCGGCGGCCAGCTTGGCCGCGAGCAGACCGGCTTGGCCGGTGAACGCGGTGCGAGCGAAGCGCTCCTTCATGTCGGAGAAGATGCGGCCCGCCCGATCCGCATCGTTGGCCTGGACGGCGCGATCGAATTCGTCGTACATCGAGCCCGCCTTGGCGCCCTGATCGCGTTGATACCAGTTCCAGCCGAACCACGCGAGATAAGCGCCTGCGACGACGACGATCAGCCCGGTGATGAGGTTGCCGTACTGGTTCCAGAACGCCTTGAGCTGGTCGAGCTGTTCCTGTTCTTCGAGGTCGAGTTGGGTGGCCATGGCGTGGGATCAGCGGGCAAACCGGGGATTATGCGGTGAGGGTTCCGGCCCACGACCCGATGTCGGCCAGCGCAAAGAGGCGCTGCGCCGCACCGGCGTCGCGCAAGGACTTGACGGCGACTTCGCCGCGGGCGATTTCGTCGTCGCCGAAGACGATCGCGTAGCGCGCGCCGCTGGCGTCGGCTTTCCTGAACTGCGCTTTCATGCTGCCCCAGGCTTCGGCTCCAGCGGCGTGCATCTGCACCGACAGGCCCGCCGCACGCAGTGCCTCGCAGGCGGTCATCGCCACGGCGAGAGAGCTCGGGCCGGGAACGATCGCATACACGTCGACCGGTGCCGGTGGCAGGGCCACGCCAGCCGCTTCGAGCAGCAGGAGCATGCGTTCGATGCCCATTCCCCAGCCGACTGCGGGCGTCGGCTTGCCGCCGAGCTGTTCGAACAGTCCGTCATAGCGTCCACCGCCGCAGACCGTGCCTTGCGAGCCCAGGTGGTCGGTCATCCACTCGAACACGGTCAGGTTGTAGTAGTCCAGGCCGCGCACCAGTCGCGGGTTGATTCGATACGCAAGCCCCGCCGCATCGAGCACGGCGCGCACCGCATTCAGGTGAGCCAACGAGGCCTCGCCAAGAAAATCCATCAGCTCGGGCGCCGCTTCGACGATCGCTTGCATCGCCGGGTTCTTGCTGTCGAGGATGCGCAGCGGGTTGCTTCGCAGACGGCGACGGGCGTCTTCATCGAGCGCATCCGCATGTTGTTCGAAGTGCGCAACCAGCGCGGCACGATGCGCGCTGCGCTCGCCCGGCTGGCCGAGGCTGTTCAGCTCGAGCCGGACGTCACGACCTTCGACAAGGCCGAGGTCGCGCCAGAGCGCGCGGCACATCAGGATCTGCTCGGCGTCGACGTCCGGCCCGGCATGACCGAGCGCTTCGACGTCGATCTGGTGGAACTGGCGGTAGCGGCCCTTTTGCGGCCGCTCGTGGCGAAACACGGCGACCTGGCTCCACAGACGCAGCGGCCCGTTGTACAGCGCGTTGTGCTCGACCATCGCGCGGACGATGCCGGCCGTCGCCTCGGGCCGCAGCGTCAGACGATCGCCATTCATCGCGTCTTCGAAGGAATACATCTCCTTCTCGACGATGTCGGTCATTTCGCCAATGCCACGAACGAAGAGGGCCGTCGGCTCGACGACCGGCGTGCGCACGTTGGCGTAGGCATAGCGGCGCATCAGCGCGCGCACCTTGTCCTCGAACCACTCCCAGCGCGCCGATTCCGGCGGCAGGATGTCGTTCATGCCTTTGACGGCGCGCAGTGCT
>JAYSMB010000469.1:0-2385 GCA_043725065.1 Burkholderiales bacterium | reverse complement strand
GCCGGCTCGGCCATGCTGCAATACGCAGGACGCGAGGTCGACCTCGATTCGAAGTTCGCGCGCATGACGGTGCGCGAGTCGCTGGTCCGCCATGCCGGTTTGAGCGATGCCGAAGCCGGCGACGCCGCCGTGCTGCGCGCCCGGCTCGCCGAGCTGCACGCGCCCGCGCCGGCGCACTGGAAGCTGCCCGAGCTGCAGTTCGGCCTCTTCGAAGCGGCGGTCGAAGCCGAGCTCTGGCAGCCCACCTTCATCGTCGACTATCCGGTCGAGGTGTCGCCACTGGCTCGCGCCTCCGACGCCGACCCGTCGGTGACCGAGCGGTTCGAGCTCTTCATCACCGGCCGCGAGTACGCGAACGGCTTTTCCGAGCTGAACGACGCCGAGGACCAGGCAGCGCGCTTTCAGGCCCAGGCCGCCAACAAGGAGGCCGGCGACGAAGAGGCGATGTACTACGACGCCGACTTCATACGGGCACTCGAGATCGGCATGCCGCCGACCGGCGGCTGCGGCATCGGCATCGACCGCCTCGTCATGCTGCTCACCGATTCGCCGAGCATCCGCGACGTGATCCTGTTCCCGTCACTGCGCAACGAAGTCTGAAAGGCAATCTTCCAGCCGGGCAGCCGCTCGCCGAACGCGCTCAGGTCGCCTTCTTGACCATCGGGCACTCGCTTTCGGCTAGCGGAATCACTAGCTGGTCGCCCGGGATCGTGCGCTCGAGCTTGTAGTAGTCCCAGGGCGTCTTCGAATCCTCCGGCGACTTGACGCGGAACATGTAGTAGTCGCGGACGACGCGACCGTCCTCGCGGATGCGGGCGTTGTTCAGCACCGGGCCCATGATGGTCGTCGCCTTCATCGTCCGCACCACCGCCGCGCCGTCGGCCGGGTCGGTCGTCTGCACTGCCTTCAGGTAGTGGGTGACGGAGGCGTACACGTCGGCCTGCAAGGACGTCGGCATGCGCTTCTGGCGCTCGAAGAAGCGCCGCGACCAGGTTCGCGCCGCGTCGTTCATGTCCCAGTAGAAGGTGTCGACCACGGGGGAGCCCTGGGCCGCCTTGATGCCGATGCTGTTGATGTCGGTGAGGTTGATGTAGGTGGCGACTAGGCGTTGGCCGCCCTTGCCGATGCCGAACTCTGCCGCTTGCTTGTAGGCCAGGATTGTGTCGCTGCCGGCGTTGGCCATGCCGATGACCTTTGCCTTCGAGGTCTGCGCCTGGAGCAGGAAGGACGAGAAGTCGTTGGTGCCGGTCGGGTGCTTGACGCCGCCCAGCACCTTGCCGCCGCTCTTCAGCACGACCTGGGTCACCGCCGCTTCGGTCGCATAGCCGAAGGCGTAGTCGGCGGTGATGAAGAACCAGGTGTCGCCGCCCGACTTGACGACCTCGCTGCCGATGCTTTGCGCCAGGCCGTAGCTGTCGCGCGACCACTGCACGCTGTACGGGCTGCACGATTTGCCGCTGAAGGCGGTCGAGGCGCCGGCGGTCAGCAACACCACCTTCTTGGCGCTCTTCACGACCTCGAGCACGGCGAGCGCGACCGAGGAGTTCGGCAGGTCGACGATGACGTCGACGCCGTCGGTGTCGAACCAGCGTCGCGCCATCACCGAGGCGACGTCCGGCTTGTTCTGGGTGTCGCCGACGACGATCTCGATCGGGCGGCCCGCCACCTTGCCGCCGAAGTCCTCGACCGCCATGCGCGCCGCGATCACGCTGCCCGGGCCGACCAGCTCGGAAGTCATCCCGGCCAGGTCGGTCATGACGCCGATGCGCACCGGCTTGACGGCCTGGCCGAATGCGCCCGTCGTGGAGAGGCCGAGCGGTATCAGGAGCGCCACGAAAAGGCGATTGAGGTTCATTTCGTCTCCGGTCGTTTTGGGTCTAGCCTTCGATCAGGTCGCCGAGCATCGGCGCGATGCGCAGGTGGCGGGGGATGCGCTCGACGCCGATGCGCCGGTCGAGCTCCTCGTGCCAGTGATAGATGCGGCGCTCCTGGTAGCTGAGCGGCACGCCCTTGAAGCCGGGCGAGCTGATCGAGGCCTGGATCGGCGCCACGAAGGACACGTCTTCGTCGACGATGCGATCGAAGTTGGCGATGCGCGTCTCCCACAGCGGGTCGCGCTCGCCGCCGCCCCAATCGGGCGCGAACCAGAGCACTTCCATCATCGTGCGGCCGAGGCCGATCGGCCAGATCGCGACGCAGGGAATGCCGCTCGGCGCGATCGGCAGGATCAGGTTCGGAAAGAGGCTGTAGCTCGGGTTGTGGTCGCGCTCGATGGTCGTGGCGGTGGCCATCTCCGGCATGCCGATGGTGCCGGGGTCGACCCAGTTGGCGCGCCGGTTCGGCGTCAACATCATCGAGTGGCCGTTCTTCCACAGGTGAACGCTG
>JAYSMB010000468.1:0-3919 GCA_043725065.1 Burkholderiales bacterium | reverse complement strand
AGCGCTTGAACTGGCTGGTCTTGAAGAAGCGATAGAGAAAGTTGCGCAGGTGCTTCTTGATCTCGGCCAGCGAATAGCTTTCGTGCCACGCCGTCCATGCCAGGAAGGCCACCTTGCTCGGCGCATAGCCGTAGCGCAGCACCTGGTAGAGATGAAAGTCCTGCAACTCATAGGGGCCGACCACGTCCTCCGAGCTTTGAATCGGCGCGCCGTTCGCGTCGCCCGGCACGAGCTCGGGGCTGACGACGGTGGCGAGGATGTCGCCGAGCACGCGGCTCGCGTCGGCCGAGACCGAGCCGTTTTCGGCGACCCAGCGCACCAGATGCTTGACCAGCGTCTTGGGAACGCTCGCATTCACGTTGTAGTGCGACATGTGGTCGCCCACGCCGTAGGTGCTCCAGCCGAGCGCGAGCTCGCTGAGGTCGCCGGTGCCGACGACGATGGCGGCATGGAAGTTGGCGAGCCGGAACAGGTGGCTGGTGCGCTCGCCGGCCTGCACGTTCTCGAAGGTCACGTCGTACTCGGCGCGGCCTTCGGCAAAAGGATGGCCGAGATCGCTGAGCATCTGCCGGCAGCTCGGACGGATGTCGATCTCGCCGGCGCTGCAGCCCACCGCCTTCATCAGGCGGCGCGCCTGGTCGAGCGTGCGCTCGCTGGTCGCGAAGCCCGGCATGGTCCATGCGAGGAGGTTGGTTCGCGGCAGGCCGAGCAGGTCGATCGCGCGAGCGCAGACAAGCAGCGCGTGGGTCGAGTCGAGCCCACCCGAAACGCCGATCACCACCTTGTCGATGCCGCTGGCCGAAAGCCGTTGCACGAGGGCCTGTACCTGAATGCTGTAGACCTCGGAACAGCGCTCGTCTCGCCGCGCAGGATCACTCGGCACATAGGGGAAGCGCGCCAAATTGCGCCGGAGCGCCATCGGCATCGCTTCGGCCACCGGCAGCTCGAACGCGATCGTGCGAAAGCCTTCGAGCCGCGGCTTCATGCGTGCCACCGACTGGCCGAAGGTGTTCTGGCGCATGCGCTCGCGCGACACGCGCTCGAGGTCGACGTCGGCGGTGATCAGGTGCGAGCCGTTGACGAAGCGCGCCGACTCGGCGAGCAGTTCGCCCGCTTCGTAGATGAGGGCCTGTCCGTCCCATGCCAGGTCGGTGCTCGACTCGCCGACGCCCGCCGACGTGTACAGGCACACCGCCTGGCAGCGCGCCGACTGCTGGCCGACGAGCTGGTGCCGATAGTCGCTCTTGCCGATCGTGATGTTCGAGGCCGAAAGATTGACCAGCACGGTCGCCCCGGCGAGCGCGGCGTAGCACGAGGGCGGGATCGGGACCCACAGGTCTTCGCAGATCTCGGCGTGAAACCTGAGCAGCGGCTGGTTCGTGGCCGCGAACAGCAGCTCGTTGCCGAACGGAACCGCCACGCCGCGTATCGTCACCTCGCGCGAAAGCGCGTTGTCGGCGACGTTGAACTGCCGCGCTTCATAGAACTCGCCGTAGTTCGGCAAATAGGTCTTGGGCACGACGCCGAGCACGCCTCCGCCAGAGACGACGGCGGCGCAGTTGAACAGGAGGTGATCGACGCGCAAGGGCAGGCCGACGACGGCCGTCACCGCAATCCGCGCGGTCGCCTCGGCGACGCTGGCGAGCGCCGCTTCGCAGGCGTCGAGCAAGGCGCGCTGGTGGAACAGGTCGTCCGAGGTGTAAGCGGCCAGCCCGAGCTCGGGAAAGGCGACGAGCGAGGCGCCTTCGGCTGCGGCAAGCCCGAGCATCTTCACCGTCTCCGCCGCGTTGAAGGCGGGATCGGCGACGCGAATGCGCGGCACCGCGACGGCGACGCGAACGAAATCGTGACGGTAGGGATGGTGGAACGGCAGCGTGTCCTTCACCGTGCGGGCGCCTCCTTGATCAGCAAGCATCATGGCATGCGTCGCGCGGCGCCGGCCGGGCGATCGGATACATTACTGACCGCCCAGTCAGTACCCCACCCCCATGACCCAGCGCGCCCTCTCTTCCGCGGCCACCCCCGCTGCAACACGCCAGCGCCGCAAGGAAGCACGCCCGCAAGAGCTGCTCGACGCGGCGCTCGACCTGTTCGTCGAGAAAGGCTTTGCCGCGACCCGCTCGGAAGAAGTAGCCTCGCGCGCCGGCGTCTCCAAAGGCACGCTCTACCTCTACTACCCCAGCAAGGAAGAGCTGCTCAAAGAGGTGATTCGCCACAACGTGGTGAACCAGATCGCCGAGGGAATAGAGATCGTCCGCGCGTTCGAAGGCAGTTCGGCGGAGCTGCTTGGCTACGTGCTGCGGCTCTGGTGGGAACGGGTCGGCGAGACACGTGCATCGGGCATCCTCAAGCTCATGATGTCCGAGGTACGCAACTTTCCCGAGATCGCCCAGTTCTGGATCGACGAGGTGACTTCGCCAGCGGACCGGATGATTGCCGAGATCGTTCGGCGTGGCATCGACAGCGGCGAATTCCGGCCGGTCAACGTCGGCGACGTGGTCCACGCGCTGATTTCGCCGCTGCTGTTCCTGGTCATGAACAAGCACTCGCTCGGCGCCTGCGTGGCCAGCGCGAAGCTCGATCCCAGGGCGATCATCGAAGCTCAGATCGACCTGGTGCTGAACGGGCTGCATGCACCCGCGCGCGCCAAGCCGGCGAAGGCGAAGGGCGCGAAACGATGAAGCGCTGGCTGCGCTGGACCATTCCGGTCGTCGTCGTCGCCGTGTTCGGCGCCTTCGTCGCCCGGGCGCTGATCGCCAAGAAGGCGGAACAGGCAGAGCAGACGGCAACGCCGAAGGCGCCGAGCGGACTCGACCTCGCGCCCGGCGACATCGTCGTCGCGCGCAACGTCGACCTGCCGCGAACGCTCGACATCTCGGGCGGCCTGAAGGCCGTCAACAGCGCGGTCGTTCGGGCCAAGGTCGCGGCCGAGGTGAAGTCGCTGACCGTGCGCGAAGGCGACAGCGTCAAGGCCGGGCAAGTGCTCGGCCAGCTCGACACGACCGAGCTCGACCTCAAGCTGAAGCAGGCCGAGCAGACCGCTTCGTCGACCAAGTCGCAGCTCGACATCGCCACGCGTGCGCTCGACAACAACCGCGCCCTGGTCGCCCAGGGCTTCATCTCGGCGACCGGCCTGGAGACCTCGATCTCCAACGAGGCCGGCGCCCGCTCGAGCTACGAAGCGGCGCTCTCGGCCGTCGCGCTGGCCAGGAAAAGCAAGACCGACGCGACCCTGGTGGCGCCGATCTCGGGCCTGGTCGCGCAGCGCATGGCGCAGACCGGCGAACGCGTCGCGATCGACGCCAAGCTGGTCGAGATCGTCGACCTGGCGCGGATCGAGGTCGAGGCCGCGCTGGCGCCCGAAGATGTCGCCGCGCTGACGATCGGGCGCGACGCCACGCTGCGGATCGACGGCCTGGCCACCCCGGTCGTCGCGCGGGTCGCCCGCATCAACCCGAGTGCGCAATCGGGAACCCGCTCGATCATGGTCTACCTCGCGGTCGAGCCGCAGCCGGCCTTGCGGCAAGGCCTGTTCGCGCGCGGCACGATCGAACTCGACCGCGGGCGCGCGCTGGCCTTGCCGCTGTCCGCCGTCCGCACCGATCAGGCCCGACCTTATGTGATGCTGGTCAAGGGCGGCTCGGCCGTGACGACGCCCGTGACGCTGGGCGTACGCGGAGCGATCGGCGGCGAGCCATGGGTCGAGATTGCGGCGGGCCTCGCCGAAGGCGCGCCGGTGCTCGCGGCAAGCACCGGCCTGGTTCGCGACGGCACGCCGATTCGCGTCGCCGATTCGCCTGTGCCGGCCGCGGCGGCGAGCGCCGCTACCGCCGCTCGCTGACACCATCATGTGGTTCACCCGCGTCTCGATCGGCAACCCGGTGCTGGCGACGATGGTGATGCTCGCCTTCGTCGTGCT
>JAYSMB010000467.1:0-5696 GCA_043725065.1 Burkholderiales bacterium | reverse complement strand
GGGCCGCACGATCAGTGAGACCGACAACACCTGGTTCACACTGCTGACGATGAACACCCACCCGATGCACTTCGACGCCGAGTACGCGAAAGCGAGCGAGTTCGGAAAATGCATCGTCTGCAGCCCGCTGACGGTCGCGCTGATGGTCGGCATGAGCGTCACCGACGTCAGCCAGAAGGCGGTCGCCAATCTCGGCTGGACCGACATCAAGCTGACCCACCCGGTCTTTGCCGGCGACACGCTCTACGCGGAGTCGGAAGTGATGGACAAGCGCGAGTCGAGCTCGCGCCCGGGCGCGGGCATCGTCACCGTCAAGACGATCGGCCTGAACCAGGACGGCAGGGTGGTCGGCACGTTCAACCGCACGATGCTGATCGCCAAGCGCGGCCACAGCGTCGAGGACAAGGTCAACTACTGAACAGCGTCGCCGAGGCGGAAGGAGACTAGGATGGACACGAGAACAAAGGACGGCGTCGAGGACCAGCAGGAGTTCGTCGACGCGGTCGAGACCTGGGTCGAGAAGGAATTGCGGCCGGTCGCGCGCAAGTACGACCTCGCGGACGAGTATCCGCACGACATCGTCGAGCAGATGAAGGAGCTCGGCCTCTTCGGGGCGACGATCGGCGAGGAATACGGCGGCCTCGGGCTCTCGGCCTGGACCTACGCGCAGATCGTCATCAAGGTCGCGTCGGTCTGGATGGCGCCTTCGGGGATCTTCAACTCTCACCTGATCGCCGCGTCGGCGATCGAGCGCAACGGCACCGAGGAGCAGAAGCGCAAGTACCTGCCGAAGATGGCGAGCGGAGTGATGCGCGGCAGCCTCGGCCTGACCGAGCCGAACGCCGGGTCCGACCTGCAGGCGATCCGCACGGTGGCCAAGCTGGACGGCGACCACTACGTCGTCAACGGCTCGAAGACCTGGATCACCAACAGCCTGCACGGCCACATGACGCTTCTGCTGGTCAAGACCGATCCGGAGGCGAAGCCGCGCCACAAGGGGATGAGCTTGCTCATCGCCGAAAAGGGCCCCGGCTTCAACGTCGACGCCAAGCTGAAGAAGATGGGCTACCGCGCCATCGACACGTGCCAGCTCAGCTTCGACGACTACCGCGTGCCGAAGGAGAACCTGCTCGGCGGCGTCGAGGGCAAGGGCTTCGTGCAGACCGCCGGCGGCCTCGAGCTCGGTCGGATCAACGTCGCGTCGCGCGGCGCGGGCATCGCCGAAGGGTCGCTCAAGATGGCCCTTCGCTATGCGCAGGAGCGCAGCGCCTTCGGCAAGCCGATCTGGGAGCACCAGGCGATCCAGCTGAAGCTCGCCGACATGGCGACGCAGGTCGAGGGTGCGAAGAAGCTGATCGAAAGCGCCGCGCGCATGTTCGACCGCGGCGAGCGGTGCGACCTCGAGGCGGCGATGGCCAAGCTCGCCGGCTCGGAAGCCGGCGTCCATTGCTCGCAGGAAGCGATGCGCATCTTCGGCGGCTACAGCCTCTCGGTCGAATACGAGATCGAGCGTTTCTACCGCGACTCGATGCTGATGGTGATCGGTGAAGGCACGAACGAGATCCTGCGCCAGGTGATCGCCAAGCAGCTGGTCGGCCGCCACAAGATCTGATCCCTCCGGCGGCTGGTGCCGCCTTGCCGCGAAAGGGCTGTCGATGAAGCTCGAAGGCATCAAGGTCCTCGACCTGTCGATGTTCCTGCCCGGCCCGCATCTGACGATGACGATGGCCGACCACGGCGCCGAGGTGATCCGCATCGAGCCGCCCGCGGGCGAGCCGACGCGTACGCTCGGCGCAAGCCAGAACGGGATGACAGTCTGGTTCCGCAACACGCACCGCAATAAGCAGAGCGTGGTCCTCGACCTCAAGCAGCCGGCCGCGGTCGAGGCCTTCATGCGCCTCGCGGCGACGGCCGATGTCGTTGTCGAGGCGTTCCGTCCCGGGGTCGTCGACCGGCTCGGGATCGGGCCGAAGGCAGTGCGGGCCGTCAACCCGCGGATCGTCTACTGCTCGATCTCGGCATTCGGCCAGCGCGGGCCGCTCGCCCAGCGGCCGGCGCACGATCTCTCGATCGCGGCGGAATCGGGAATCGTCAGCCTCAACCGCGGCAACGACGGCGAGCCTGGCATCCTCGGCATGGCGGCGGTCGACATGGCGAGCTCGCTGACGGCGCTCTCGGGGGTCCTGATGGCGCTGCTCCGGCGCGAGAAGACCGGTCAGGGCGACACTCTCGACGTCTCGATGCAGGACAGCGTCGTCTCGTGGACGGTCAACAACATCAGCCCGGTCTTCGCCGAAGGTCGCGAGCTGGACACGACGAGCGAGCGCACGCTCGGCGGAACGGCCTTCTACAACGTCTACCGCTGCGCCGACGGCCGCTCGATCTCGCTCGGCGGCAGCGAGCTGAAGTTCTGCGCGAACGTGCTCGAAGCACTCGGCCGGCCCGACCTGCTCGCGTTCTGCAAGCTGCCCCCCGGCCGCGGCCAAGACCCGGTGCGTGACTTTCTCGCGGCGGCATTCCTCACCCGCCCGCTCGCTGAGTGGGAACGTTTCTTCGCCGACATCGAGTGCTGCTGGGCCCCTGTCAAGGGGCTTGCTGAGGCGATGCGTAGCGAGCACCTGAAGGCGCGCGAGATGCGAGTCGAGTTTCCCGATGGGCAGACGCACCTCGGCATCCCGCTCAAGTTCGCTGAGGAGCCCGGCGCGATCCGCCCGGTTGCGCCCGAGCTGGGCGAGCATTCGCGCAGCGCGCTGGCGCGCATCGGCTATGGCGACGCCGAGCTCGACGCCATGGCGCGCTCCGGAGCGATCGCCTGACCGGCGCCGTTGAACTCCGCGCGCGGCGCCCTGCCACCCTGCGGCCGCTTCGCTACTCGATGGTCCGCGCTTGGCACAGGCGGTCGATCTTCGCCGCGTCGTAGCCGAGCAGCTCGGTGAGAACCAACCGCGTGTCGCGGCCGAGCGTGGGGGGGCGCTGAACTTCGGCGTCGCGGCGTCCGAGAACTTCATCGGAATGCCGGGCATCGGCACGCTGCTACCGCCGGGCAGGGGCACGTCGACGACCATGTCGCGGGCCAGGATCTGCGGGTCGCTCAGTGCCTGGGCGAAGTCGTTCACCGGCCCGCACGGGATGCGGGCGGCCCGCAGCTTGTCAAGCCAGTAGGCGGACGTGTTCTTTCCCAGCTCCTCGTTGATGATCGCGTCGATCTTGTGGCGCTCTGCGTAGCGCGCCGGCTGCTTCAGATACTTGGGCTCAAGCAGTTCCGGGCGCGGCACGACGTTGAGGAAGCGCTCGTAGAACGCGTCGCCGATGCAAGCGATAACGATGTAACCGTCGCTCGTGGCAAAGGTGTTGTACGGGACGTGGACGAAGTGAGCGTTGCCAATCCTGCCTGGCACGTGCCCTGACATCAGGTGCATCGTCGCCATGTAGGTAAGGAGCGAAATCTGCGCGTCAAGCATCGACACGTCGACGTGCTGGCCGACGCCGGTGACATGGCGTGCCTGCAGCGCGGCGAGTACGCCCATCGCACCGAAGATCCCGCCGCCCAAGTCGCCGATCGAGATGCCGCTGCGCACCGGCATGTCGTCGGGCCGGCCGGTGATGCTCATGCCGCCGCCCATGCCCTGGACGACCTGGTCGAACGCAGGCCGTTGTGTGTCGGGACCGGTCTCGCCGAAGCCGGTGACGGAGCAGGTGATGATGCGTGGGTTGATCGCGGCCAGCGTTGCGTGATCGATCTTCAGGCGCTGCGGCACGCCGGCCCCAAAATTGTCGAAGACGATGTCGGCGTGGCGGACGAGGTCGTAGAACACTTCGCAGCCGGACTCCTGTTTGAGGTCGATGCAGACGCTTTCCTTGCTTCGATTGAGCGTCATGAAATACGCGCCCATGCCGTCGCGCGAGTAGTCGGGATGGCCGGCGAGCAGCTCGCGTGTGCCTTCCCCCTTTCCCGGTGGCTCGACCTTTATCGTGCGGGCGCCCAGGTCGGTGAGCATCATGGTGCCGTATGGGCCGGACAGCATATGCGTCAGGTCGAGCACGGTGATTCCGCGCAGTGGTTGCATGGTTAAGCTTCCTAGGCATCGTCGCCGGTGACGCCGGCGCGGCGGCAACGAAGGCGCCGCGTAAGTGCATGAGTCTGCAGGCGGGCAGAGGGTGCGATTGTTATTTGTACGGACATTTTACGACAGGTCTTCGCAACTTCCGAATTCGGGTTTTCTCCTAAATCCCCGTTGCCCTTTTGGCCACGCTGTATTGTCTGTACATATCAGGAGATCGCCTTGACCGACACCGACCCCGCTCCGCACGTCTTCAACGCCTCGATGGGGGCACGCCTCGAAGTGCTCTACGCGAGCCCGCAGATCGCCACCCAGCGGCAGCGCTTCCGGGACCTGCTCGCCGTTCGCAGCGGCGAGTCGGGCGTGGACATCGGCTGCGGCGTCGGCCATCTCAGCTGCGAGCTCGCCGAGGACGTCGGGCCGTCCGGCCGAATGATCGGCGTCGATTCGAGCGCCGACATGCTTGCCGGCGCCGCCGCCCGCGTCCACGCGCGCGGCCTCGACGACCGCGTCGACTTGCGCATAGGCGACGCGGTCGCACTCGGCCTGTCCAGCGCGAGCGCGGACTTCGCCGTCGCGGTGCAAACGTATTCGTACGTTCCAGATGTCGCCGGGGCGATCACCGAGGCGGCGCGCGTGCTGCGGCCCGGCGGCCGGATCGGCGTCCTTGAGACGGACTGGGATCTGTGCGTCTACGGTTCCCCCGACGTCGACTTGATGCGCCGGATCTTCGACGGCCGCTGGCGCTTCAAGCATGCGCACCTGCCGCGCCAGTTGAACCGGCTTTTCCGAGACGCCGGCCTAACGCCTACGATCGCCGAGGCGTTCCCGCTGCTTGAAACGACCTACGACGCCGATTCCTTCGGCGCCGGGATGCTCGCGATTGGCCGCAATGCTGCCGTTCGCCACGGGGTCGATCGCGCCGCCGCCGACGCCTGGGTCGACGACGTACGCGCACGCGGCGCTGCCGGCGAATGGTTCTTCTGCCTGAACCGCTTTATGTTCGTCGCCACCAAGGGGTGAGCGCCGGGGTCAGGGGTCGATTCAATCTCGAGATTGATGTCGTTAAGTGCAGATGCGCGTTGCGATCAGAAGTCTGGACTACACAGTAATTTGGCCACGCCGCGTGGTTCATGCCTGCCGTAGAAAGTGACGCGCTTGCGATCCAAATTGCTCGCTACATTCCAGTTGCTCCTATCGGCACTGCTTCGGGTGCGGTCATTTCGCAGTTGTGCTTTCACACCGCGTCGGCGCCGATTGAATATTGAGCCACGGGGGGTGCGGACGATTTCTTGGACTACCTGGAGGGTAGTTCATGTATTCATACGAGGATCGGCTTCGAGCCGTCCGGCTCTACATCAAGCTGGGCAAGCGTGTCGGCTTGACGATCCGTCAGCTCGGCTACCCGACGGAGAACGCCCTCAAGGGCTGGTATCGCGAGTACGAGAAGCGCCGCGACTTGTCCGCCGGCTACGTGCGCCAGCCGATGTACTCGCGAGCGCAAAAGGACCGGGCCGTCGGGCACTACGTCGAGCATGGCTGCTGCATCGCAGCGACGATCAAGTCGCTGGGCTACCCCTCGCGCGATTCGCTGTCTGCGTGGATCGAAGAGCTTCATCCGCGAGATCGTGCCCG
>JAYSMB010000466.1:0-3249 GCA_043725065.1 Burkholderiales bacterium | reverse complement strand
CCGCGGATCGCCAGCACGATCATCAGGGTGCACATCAAGGAGGGTCAGTTCGTCACGGCCGGCCAGTCGCTCTTCACGCTCGACGCGCGCAATGACGAGGTCAACGTCACCAAGGCGAAGGCGCAGCTTGCCAAGGACCTGGCCTCGCTCGCCGATGCGCAGCGCCAGCTTGCGCGCAGCCGCGATCTGATGGCGCAGAACTTCATCTCGCAAGGCGCGGTCGATACCAACCAGACTCTGGTCGATTCGCAGCAGGCGGTGATCGCTTCCGATCGCGCCGCGATCGAGGCGGCGCAGGTGGGACTTTCGTACAGCAGGATCAACGCGCCGGCGGCGGGGCGGGCCGGCGCGATCAATGTCTTTGCCGGCAGCTTCGTCCAGCCCTCCGGCGCAGCGTTGGTGACGATCACGCAGCTCGATCCGATCTCGGTCGCGTTCAGCCTGCCGCAACGCAATCTCGGTTCGGTGCTGGCGTCGTTGCGCAGCGGCGGGGGCAGCGTCACGGCGGTTCTGCCGGAGGCTTCGGGCGCGACCACCGGCCACCTGCTGTTCGTCGACAACGCCGTCGATGCGGGCTCGGGAACGGTGCGGGTCAAGGCCGAATTCGCGAACCAGGACGATCGACTCTGGCCGGGCGCCTTCGTCGCCGTGCGGCTGGCCGTGCAGACCTTGAAGGGCGCTGCGGTCGTGCCGCAGGCGGCCGTGATCCAGAGTCCGCGCGGCAAGATCGTCTATGTTGTCGACGCCACCGGCAAGGTGTCGCCGCGACCGGTCGAAGTGGTCTACGCGTCCGGCGAAGACGCCGCGGTGACGGGCGTGCGGCCGGGCGACCGCGTCGTCGTCGAAGGCCGGCAGAACCTGCGCCCGGGCGCGATGGTCGTCGAGCGGGCACCGGCCGATGCCGGGCCGCGGGTCGGGCGCGACGCTGGCGGCGCTTCGACACCCGCGTCCGCCGCGGCGCAGGGCGCGCCGCCCGCAGCCAGCGACGCGTTGGCGACGCGGCCGCGCAACGGCAACGGCGCCCGCACCGTGTCGGGCGCACCCGCGGCCTGAGGGCCGGCGACAAGCCGTGAACCTCTCCGAACTTTTCATCCGTCGTCCGGTGCTGACGGTGCTGCTCAACGCGGCCATCGTCGTCGCCGGCACGATCGCCTTCAACAAGATCCCGGTCGCTGCGCTGCCGAGCTACAACACGCCGGTCATCAACGTCTCGGCGCAGTTGCCGGGCGCCAGCCCCGAGACGATGGCGACCTCGGTCGCGCTGCAGCTCGAGAAGCAGTTCCAGACGATCCCCGGCCTGGCCGTCATCAGCTCGAGCAACACCCTCGGCGTGACCTCGGTGACGCTCGAGTTCGACCAGGGCCGCGACATCGACGCCGCCTCGGTCGACGTGCAGGCGGCGCTGCTGCGCGCGGCACGCACGCTGCCGGTCGAGATGACCATTCCGCCGGCTTATCGCAAGGTCAACCCCGCGGACGCTCCGGTCCTTTTTCTGGCCATGACCTCGCCGTCGATGAGCCTCTCGGATCTGAACGACTACGCCGAGCACCTCATCTCGCCCACGCTGTCGACGCTCGATGGCGTCGCTCAGGTGAGCATCTTCGGCCAGAAGCGCTTCGCCGTGCGGGTCCGCGTCAATCCCGAAGCGCTGGCGGCGCGCAACATCAGTCTCGACGAGCTGACCAATGCGCTGCACGCGGCCAATGCCAACACGCCGCTCGGAACCCTCGAGGGCCCGGCGCAGACCTTGACCCTGCAGGCGAACCGGCAACTGCGCAACGCCGCCGACTTCGCCGACCTCATCGTCGGCAATCGCAACGGCAATCCGGTGCGACTGCGCGACGTGGCCCAGGTCGAGGACAGCTTCGAGACGGTCAAGACCGCGGCGTCGTTCAACGGCGAGACCTCGATCTCGCTGGCGGTCTTCCGGCAGTCGGACGCCAACACCGTCAAGGTGGTCGACTCGGTTCGAGCTCAGCTCGCCGGATTTCAGTCGCAGTTGCCGCAGTCGGTGCGCCTCTCCGCGGTCAACGATCGATCGGTGTCGATCCGGGCCGCGATCCACGACGTGTCGCTGACCATGATGGGCACGATCGTCCTCGTCGTCCTGGTCATCTTCCTGTTCCTGCGCCGCTTCGTCGCCACCGCGATCCCGACCCTTTCGTTGCCGGTCTCGCTGGTCGGCGCGGTCTCGCTGCTCTGGGCCTTCGGCTACACGATCGACAACATCTCGCTGCTCGGCCTGACCCTCGCCGTCGGCCTGGTGGTCGACGATGCGATCGTCATGCTCGAGAACATCATGCGCCACGTCGAGCACGGCGTTCCCCCTTTCCAGGCGGCCTTGCGCGGCTCGCGCGAGGTCGGCTTCACGATCATCTCGATCTCGAGCTCGCTGATCGCGGTGTTCATCCCGATCTTCTTCATGCCGGGTGTGATCGGACTGCTGTTCCACGAGTTCGCGGTCATCGTCACGATGGCCATCGTTGCCTCGGCCTTCGTCTCGCTGACGCTGGTGCCGATGTTGGCGAGCCGCTTCCTCGACGACGAAAAGCACAGGAAGCGACCAGGTGCGATCGTCCGTTCGTTCGAGCGCGGTTTCAACGCGCTGCTGTCCGGCTACTCGCGCTCGCTCGACACGGCGCTGCGCCATCGGCGCATCGTTCTGTTCGTCGCGCTGCTGACCTTCGTCGCCACCGCCTGGCTCTTCGTGACGATTCCGAAGGGCTTCTTTCCGGAAGAAGACATCGGCCAGATCAGCATCTCGACCGAGGCTGCCGAGGACATCTCGTTCCCGGCGATGGTCGTGCTGCAGAGTCGCGTCGCCGAGGTGCTGCGCAACGATCCGGCGGTGGCGGCCGTCAATTCGTTCAATGGCGTGGGCGGTGCCAGCGGCTCGCAGAACGTCGGCCGAATGTTCATCAACCTGAAGCCGCGCGGCGAGCGGCCGGCCATGAAGAAGGTGGTCGACAACTTGCGCAAGAAGCTGCGCGAGGTGCCCGGCATCAGCGTCTACATGCGGCCGATCCAGAATCTGCAGCTCGGCGGTCGGCCGAGCAAGGCGCAGTACCAGTACATCCTGCAAAGCGTGCAGGCCGGCGAGCTGAACGACTGGGCGCTGAAGCTTCAGGAACCGATGCGCGGCGATCCGATGTTTCGCGACGTTACCAGCGACTCGCAGCTGAAGGGCCTGCAGGCCTCGCTGAAGATCGACCGCGATCGCGCCAACACGCTCGGCGTCTCCATCGACGC
>JAYSMB010000465.1:0-2487 GCA_043725065.1 Burkholderiales bacterium | reverse complement strand
GCAGCACCGTGCAGGCGCCGCAATCGCCGGCATGACAACCAATCTTTGTACCGATGAGGCCAAGCTCGTCGCGCAACGCGTCGGAAAGACGCCGCGAGGGATCGCCGATCAGCTCGCGCTCGCCACCGTTGACCTGCAGGCGCACGATCTGCCGCGCCTCGAGATCGCGCGCCGTCATGACGCAAACGCCGCGAGGGCCCGGCGCAGCAAGGTGAGCGTGGCGTCGAGCCGAAAGACGGCGCTGCCGCGAACGTCGTCGATCGGCGCGAGCGGTGCCAGGTCGGCGGGCTCGACGCGATCCGCGAGATGCGCAAGCTGTCGACCGATCAGGCGCGCTTCAAGCGAAGGCAGGCGCCGCGCCACTGCCGAACAACTGCCGACGGCGACGCCGGCACTCACCACGACACCGGTCTCGTCCACGTCGATCGTCGCAGCGACCATGCTGATCGAGATCACCAGATAGCGCCGGCCACCGAGCTTGCGAAAGACCGATCGTGCGCGCAGGCTGCACGCAGGAATGTGTATCGCGACCACCAATTCGTCGCCGCGCCGCGCCGTGCGGCGACTGCCGAGCACGAAGGCGGCCAGCGGCACGCGCCGCGAACCGAGCGTGCTGTGCAGCTCGACCTCGGCGCCGAGCGCGAGCAGCACCGGAATGCCATCGGCGGCAGGCGACGCATTGCAGACGTTGCCGGCGATCGTTCCCGCGTTCTGGATCTGCACGCCCCCCACTTCGCGGGACGCGGCCTTCAAGGCGTCGAACAGCGGCGGCAGGTCGGCCCGGATCACGTCGGTCCAGGTGGTCGTGGCGCCGATCGACCAGCCCGACTCGCTGCGCGTGATGCCGCGCAGACCGGCGACGCGCGACAGGTCGAGCAAGGGCTTGGTCATCGACCGGCCGACGTGCGCCGGGTAGAGATCGGTACCGCCGGCGAGCGGCGCCCAGTCGCCGGCCGCGAGCAGGCTCGCGGCTTCGGCCATCGACTGGGGTCGCTCGAAACGGGTCATCGCGCCGCCTCCCTGGGGCGATGAAGGCCATCCTTCATTGCGGGGACAATCTAGCATGCGCCATCCCGGCGCGAAGGACGATCGCCGCGGGCCGTCGTCTCATCCCGATCACGAGGATTTCCATCGCATGGCGGCTTTCGACTCCCAAAGGGTTCTCTCGGTCCACCACTGGAGCGAATCGCTCTTCACCTTCACTTGCACGCGCGGTGCCAGCTTGCGCTTCGAGAGCGGGCACTTCGTGATGGTCGGCATCATGGGCGACGCCAAGCCGCTGATGCGCGCCTACTCGATCGCCAGCGCCCACTACGAAGAGCACCTCGAGTTCTTCAGCATCAAGGTGCAGGACGGGCCGCTCACCTCGCGCCTGCAGCACCTGAAGGTCGGCGACGAAGTGCTGGTCGGCAGAAAGCCCACCGGAACGCTGGTGCTGACCGACCTCCTGCCCGGCCGCTTTCTTTACCTGTTCGCGACCGGCACCGGGCTGGCGCCGTTCATGAGCATCATTCGTGACCCCGACACCTACGAGCGCTTCCAGAAGATCGTGCTCGTGCACGGCGTGCGCAAGATCGACGAGCTCGCCTACGCCGACCTGATCGCCCACGACCTGCCGCGCCACGACCACCTGGGCGAGCAGGTTCGCGACCAGCTCGTCTACTACCCGACCGTTACCCGCGAGCCGTTTCGCAACCAGGGTCGCCTGCCCGACCTGATCGCCAACGGCAAGCTGTGCGGCGACATCGGCTTTGCGCAGATCGACCCGGGCAGCGACCGGGCGATGATCTGCGGCGGCCCGGCGATGCTGAAGGACATGCGCGCCGTCCTCGACGCGGCCGGCTTCACCATCTCGGCCGGCATCGGCCAGGCGGGCGACTACGTGATCGAGCGCGCGTTCGTCGAGAAGTGACCTTGCGGCGCCGTGGCGCCGCAAGGTCATCCTGAGCGAAGCGAAGGATCTCTTCGATCTCCCTAACGCCTTCATAACGGCCGCTTCCTTACAACCTCTTCCTGCGGGACGGTCCCGAGGGAGTTGGTCATGAATTCAGTTCTTCGGCGCTTGGGCGCTTGCACGCTCCTGGTAGTGTTGGCGTCCTGCGGCGGTGGCGGTGGCGGCACCGACACCACGACGCACACCGTGTCGGTCACGGTGACGGGCCTTCGGCACTCGTACAACGGCGCCACCCTGCGCAACAACGGCGGCGACGACCTGAAGGTCTTCGGCGACGGCTCGACCAGCTTCAAGACCGCGCTGGCCACCGGCACCGCTTATGCGGTGACGGTCTCGTCGCAGCCGACCGGTCCCGACCAGACCTGCACGGTCAGCAATGGCAGCGGCACGATCTCAGGCAGCGATGTCACCAATGTCGCGATCGACTGTCCCTTCGCCACCGCCTACGCGGTCGGCGGCACGGTAACCGGCCTCATCGGCACGGGCCTCGATCTCCAATACAGCGCCGATAACGTCAGCCTGCCTTCGATCGA
>JAYSMB010000464.1:0-2090 GCA_043725065.1 Burkholderiales bacterium | reverse complement strand
GACGGTCGGCCGGGCCCTGCCCGGCGTCGAGGTGCGCATCGGCGACAACCGCGAGCTGCTGGTGCGCGGCCCGAACGTGATGCGCGGCTACTGGAAGCGTGACGAAGACACGGCACGCGCCTTCGTCGACGGTTGGCTGCGCACCGGCGATCAGGCGGCGATCGAGCAAGGCCGGATCCGCATCTTCGGCCGCCTCAAGGAGATCATCGTCACCTCGACCGGAGAGAAGATCGCGCCGGTCGACCTCGAGCTGGCGATCACCGCCGATCCGCTGTTCGAGCAGGCCTACGTGTTCGGCGACAACCGGCCGTTCATCGCCACCGTCGTCGTCGTGGCGCACACCGAATGGGCGCGGCTCGCGCCCGGCCTCGGCCTCGATCCGGCGGCGGCGGCGAGCGTCGAGTCGGAGGTGGCTCGGGCGGCCATGCAGGAGCGCATCACTTCATTGACCGCGGCCTTTGCGCACTACGCGCAGCCGCGCGCGATGTGGGCGACGCTCGAACCCTGGACCGTCGAGAACAGCCTGATGACGCCGACGCTCAAGCTCAAGCGCGCCAACCTGGCGAGCCGCTACGCGACGCAGATCGAGTCGCTCTACCGTCGCTGACCGAGTTCGACGCGCGCGTCCGGAACTCCGTCATCCGCGAGGCCGCGAGCGTCGATTCAGTTCACGCCGAGCCGCGCGATGTTGCTCAAGGACGAAGCTGCTTCTCGACCTGCGTCAGGGTCGCGTCGCCGGCTTCGCGGCGGCGCTTTCATGCATTCGGCTCGCGCATCGGTCGCCGACGCGTCGGTGCCCGATGCGATGGCACCGGGAACCTCTGACTAACCGGTTAGCGCCTGCTGTCTATGGGTCGATGCCCGAGCCGGCGCCAAAGGGCGAACGTCGGACGGGTAACGACCGGCCAGATCGGAACCGCGTCGAGAGGAACGCCAGCGCCGACACGCCACGGGCCACGAAACGGAAAACGATCCACCGACAGGAATCTCAGGGCGGCTACAGGCCGCATCAATGCTAGAGATGGCAGTCTGGTGTAGTCAACCTGCCCCCAAAGTTGCCCCTTGCTATTCGTCCCGCTTGTAGCCCGCCTCTCGCTGGCTCCGGAATGCCAGGACGAAGACCGTGTCGATGTCCGGTAGGAAGCGATAGAGGGCGACGTAGCCACGTGAGGATCGGCCGATGACAAGCTCGCGATTGCCGCCTTTCACCTTTCGACCGATGAGCGGGCTGTGGGCGAGGATGTCCACGGCGTCGACGATCTCGTTGATGCGCTGCGGTGCATCCGCGGCAGCGCCGAGCTCGGCCATGCGATCGAAGAAGCGATCGAAGTCGTCGAAGACTTCTGGCGCCAGCTCGATTCGTGTCATGCCCTCGGCTCAGGGCCGAAGCCTGCGAGCGGCGGGCTTGCGGGCTCGACCAACGAGGGCTCGCGCCTTGAGGTAGGCCTTCGCGTCGTCCCAAGGGACGGTCTTGCCGGTGTCGAGCATCTTTGTCCAGCGCGCTTCGGCGACGCGCTGAAACGCTTCGTCCAGCTCGGCTTGCTCGACGGTCTGGGCGATGGCATCGAGGATGAAAGCGTGCGCCGTCTTGCCTTCGCGCTCGGCCGCGGCGGCGACGCGGGCCTTCAGATCGTCTTCGAGCCGGATGGTGGTTGTGGGCATGACATGGCCGACGGGTCGAGGCTGAATGTAGCACACATGTGCTATGCCTCTCGCGCTTGGCACGGGTTGGCGCCGACCGGGATCATCTAATATCGGGTCGCCGAACCGTGGGAGGACAAGACGTGACTTTGGCGATCAACTGTGACATGGGCGAGGCCTTCGGCCTCTACAAGTGCGGTGACGACGAGGGCATCATGCCCTTCATCACCCTGGCCAACGTGGCCTGCGGCTTCCACGCCTCCGACCCGGTGGTGATGCGGCGAACCGTGCGGCTCGCGCGCACGCACGGCGTCAAGGTGGGTGCCCATCCGTCCTACCCCGACCTGCAGGGCTTCGGCCGGCGCGAGATGAAGATGACGCGCGACGAACTGTCGGCCAGCCTGATCTACCAGATTGGCGCGCTCAAGGCCTTTCTCGACGCCGAGGGC
>JAYSMB010000463.1:0-5123 GCA_043725065.1 Burkholderiales bacterium | reverse complement strand
CATGAACACGCTGACGATGGACTACGACGCCATCGCCAAGGCCGGCTCGATGCTCGGCTCGGGCGCGGTCATCGTCATGGACGACTCGCGCTCGATGGTGCACTCGTTGCTGCGCCTGTCGTATTTCTACATGCACGAGAGCTGCGGCCAGTGCACGCCCTGCCGCGAAGGCACGGGCTGGCTCTACCGCATGGTCGAGCGCATCGCCAACGGCCAGGGTCGGATGCAGGACATCGACCGGCTCAACTCCGTCTCCGACAACATCCAGGGCCGCACCATCTGCGCTTTCGGCGACGCGGCGGCGATGCCGGTGCTGGCCATGATCAAGCACTTCAGGGACGAGTTCGTCGCGCTGATCGAAAAGCGGGAGGCCCAGCCCGCCCACGGGGTTCCGCCGAAGGTCATGGAGTCGCTCGCCTCATGATCGAGATCGATCTCGATGGCCGGAAAGTTTCCGTGCCCGAGGGCAGCATGGTCATGCATGCGGCCGATCTCGCCGGCACCTATATCCCGCACTTCTGCTATCACAAGAAGCTGACGATCGCGGCCAATTGCCGGATGTGCCTGGTCGATATCGAGAAGGCACCCAAGCCGATGCCGGCCTGCGCCACACCGGTGACGCAGGGCATGATCGTTCGCACGAGGAGCGACAAGGCGCTCAACGACCAGCAGGGCGTGATGGAGTTCCTGCTCATCAACCACCCGCTCGACTGCCCCATTTGCGACCAGGGCGGTGAATGTCAGTTGCAGGATCTGGCGGTCGGCTACGGCGCGTCGTCGTCGCGCTACGACGAAGAAAAGCGCGTCGTCTTCCCGAAGGACGTCGGCCCGCTGATCTCGATGAAGGAGATGAACCGATGCATCCACTGCACGCGCTGCATCCGCTTCGGCCAGGAAGTGGCCGGCGTGATGGAGCTCGGCATGATCCATCGCGGCGAACACTCCGAGATCACGACGGTGGCCGGCGAAACGATCGACTCCGAACTCTCGGGCAACATGATCGACATCTGCCCGGTCGGCGCGCTGCTGAGCAAGCCGTTCCGCTACAGCGCCCGGACCTGGGAGCTGTCGCGCAGGAAGAGTGTGAGCCCGCACGATTCGACCGGCGCGAACCTGATCGTTCAGGTCAAGGGCGCGCGAGTGATGCGTGTCGTGCCGCTCGAGAACGAAGACGTCAACGAATGCTGGCTCGCCGATCGTGACCGCTTCTCGTATGAAGCGTTCAACTCGCCCGAGCGGCTGACCACGCCGATGATTCGCCAAGGCGGCGAGTGGAAGCCGGTCGATTGGACCGCGGCACTCGACTACGTGT
The DNA here is from genome assembly GCA_043725065.1 of Burkholderiales bacterium. Classification (GTDB taxonomy): domain Bacteria; phylum Pseudomonadota; class Gammaproteobacteria; order Burkholderiales; family Burkholderiaceae_C; genus Schlegelella_A. The sequence continues at coordinate 3,811 of JAYSMB010000463.1, read as the reverse complement.
CGCGCGGCCTGACCCAGATTTCGGTCGAGCACGGGCCGCAAAGCGTCGGCGCGCTCGCCTCGCCGATCAGCACGGTGGAAGAATTGCACCTGCTGGCCAAACTCGTTCGTGGTCTTGGCAGCGAGAGCATCGACACGCGCCTGCGCGAAGTCTCGCCGGCGCCCGCGGGTGCGGCTGTTCGCTGGCTCGGCCGCTCGATCGCTTCGCTTGCCGATTTGCACCGGGTGCTGGTCGTGGGCTCGTTCCTGCGCAAGGACCATCCGCTGTTCGCACAACGCCTTCGCCAGGCGGCGAAGAAGGGCGCCAAGGTCATGAGCCTTCATGCCTTGCGCGACGACTGGCTGATGACCATGGGCCCCAGCCTCGCCGTCGCACCGAGCGCTTGGCCGCAAACCCTGGCCGACATCGCGGCGCATGTCGCTGCGGCCAAGGGCGTGTCAGCGCCGGCGCCAGGCCGGCAAAGCGACGATGCCAAAGCGATCGCGACGGCCCTGTTGAGCGGTGAGCGCAAAGCCGTGCTGCTCGGCAACGCCGCGGCACAGCATCCCGACGCGGCGATGATCGAACAATTCGCGCGCTGGATCGCAGAGCAGACCGGCGCGAGCTTCGGCTGGCTGGTCGAGGGCGGCAACGCGGTCGGCGCGCAGCTCGTGAACGCCATGCCGAGCGAGGGCGGCGCGGGCGCGGCGCGCATGTTTGGCAGCGACCCACCGCTCAAGGCCTGCGTGCTGCTGAACGTTGAGCCGGGTCTCGACGCTGCCGATGGCGTCGCAGCCCTCGCCGCCTTGAGCAAGGCCGAGATGGTGGTCTCGCTCACGTCGTTCAAGCCGGCCCCGGGCGATGACCTGGCCGACGTGCTGTTGCCGATCGTTCCCTTCACCGAGACCTCGGGCACCTTCGTCAACGCCGAAGGGCGCGTCCAGAGCTTTCACGGCGTCGTCAAGCCGCTGGGCGAGGCGCGGCCTGCCTGGAAGGTGCTGCGCGTGCTCGGCAACCTGCTCGGGCTCCCGGGCTTCGCCTTCGAGACCTCGGAAGAAGTTCGTGCCGAAGCGCTGGGCGATGTCGCGACGATCCCGGCGCGGCTCGCGGCTCGCGGCGATGCAGTGCGTGAAGCAATGGTCATCCGGCCCGCCGAGACCGGCGGCGCGCTCGAACGCATCGCCGACGTGCCGATCTACGCGAGCGACGCCGTCGTGCGCCGCGCCAGCTCGCTGCAGTTGACCGCCGATGCGCGGCCTCCCGTCGTCGGCGTGCCGAGCGAGCTGGCCGCCGAGCGCGGCATCGTCGACGGCACGATGGTTCGCGTCACGCGGGGCAGTGCGACCATCGTCCTGCCGGCGCGCATCGATCCCTCGCTTGCCTCGAACGTGCTTCGCGTCCCGGCCGCGCACCCGCTCACCGCCCCGCTCGGCGCGATGTTCGGTCGCCTCGAGCTGTCGGTCGAAAGCCCGGCGCCGAACGCCGACTCGGTCGCCGCGGGCGCGGTCTGAAGGTGCCGATCCGATGATCGATTCGATCACCGATTTCGGCGCCTCGACCTTCGGCGCGGCCTGGCCGACCGTATGGGCGGTGGTGCGGATCGTCGCGTTGCTGATTCCGCTGATGCTGAGCGTCGCTTACCTCACGCTCTGGGAGCGCAAGGCGATCGGCTGGAGCCAGAACCGGCCGGGGCCGAACCGGGTCGGACCGCTCGGCCTGCTGCAGCCGATTGCCGATGCCATCAAGCTGATGTTCAAGGAGATCATCGTCCCGACGGCGGCGAACAAGGGCCTGTTCTTCCTCGGTCCAGTGATGACCATCATGCCGGCGCTCGCCGCCTGGGCGGTCGTGCCGTTCGGGCCCGGGAAGGCACTCTCGAACATCAACGCCGGCCTGCTGTTTCTGATGGCGATCACGTCGATGGAGGTCTACGGCGTGATCATCGCCGGCTGGGCCTCGAACTCGAAGTACGCCTTTCTCGGCGCGCTGCGCGCCTCGGCGCAGATGGTGAGTTACGAGATCGCGATGGGCTTCGCGCTCGTTGTCGTGCTGATGGTCTCGGCCAGCCTGAACATGACCGACATCGTGCTCGGCCAGGGAAGAGGCTTCTTTGCCGAGCACGGCGCCTCGTTCCTGAGCTGGAACTGGCTGCCGCTGCTGCCGATCTTCGTCGTCTACGTGATCTCGGGCATCGCCGAGACCAACCGCGCGCCCTTCGACGTGGTCGAAGGCGAGTCCGAAATCGTCGCCGGCCACATGGTCGAGTACTCGGGCATGGCGTTCGCGATGTTCTTCCTGGCCGAGTACGCCAACATCATCCTCGTCTCGACCCTGGCCTCGGTGATGTTCCTGGGCGGCTGGATGGCGCCGATCTCGTTCTCGCTGGTCGGCATGGACACGCCGGGCTGGATCGTCAGCACCAGCTGGTTCTGGAACTGGTTCTGGCTGTTCGCCAAGACCTTCGTCATCGCCACGATGTTTCTCTGGGTGCGCGCCACGTTTCCGCGCTTTCGCTACGACCAGATCATGCGGCTCGGCTGGAAGATCTTCATTCCGGTCTCGCTGGTCTGGCTGGTCGTCGTCGGGCTGGTGATCCAGTCGCCCTGGAACATCTGGAAATAGCCATGGCCGAAGCCACACCGATCAAGGACTTTCTCTCGAGCTTCATGCTCGGCGAGCTGTTCAAGGGCATGAGGCTCACCGGCCGTCACTTCCTCTCGAAGAAGGTGACGGTGCAGTACCCGGAAGAAAAGACGCCGCTCAGCCCACGCTTTCGCGGCCTGCATGCGCTGCGCCGCTACGAGAACGGCGAAGAGCGCTGCATCGCCTGCAAGCTGTGCGAAGCGATCTGCCCGGCGCTGGCGATCACGATCGAAAGCGAAGTGCGCGACGACGGCTCGCGCCGCACGACCCGATACGACATCGATCTCACCAAATGCATCTTCTGCGGCTTCTGCGAAGAGAGCTGCCCGGTCGACGCGATCGTCGAAACCCACATCTTCGAGTACCACGGAGAGAAGCGCGGCGACCTCTACTTCACGAAAGACATGCTGCTCGCCGTCGGCGACCGCTACGAGCCCGAGATCGCCGCGGCAAGGGAGGCGGACGCCAAATACCGCTGAAGCGCCACGCCGCCCGGAGCTCGGGCGGCGCGAGCAGGCGCGCGCGTCCCGATCCCCATGACCACAGCCACCGCACTCTTCTACGTCTTCTCGATCGTGCTGCTGTTCGCGGCGTTTCGCGTCATCACGGCGCGCAGCCCGGTGTACGCCGCGCTGTACCTCGTGTTGGCCTTCTTCAGCGCGTCGTGCGTCTGGGTTCTGCTGCGCGCCGAGTTCCTGGCGATCGCGCTGGTGCTGGTCTACGTCGGCGCGGTGATGGTGCTGTTCCTGTTCGTGGTCATGATGCTCGACGTCGACACGGCGTCGCTGCGCGTCGGCTTCTGGAAGCACTTCCCGGTGGCCCTGCTCGTCGGCGTGATCATCGCGCTCGAAATGGCGGCCGTGCTGATCCCCGGCTTCTACGTCACCGAGGCGAGGCCGCTCTCCGCTGCCGCGCTCAAGCTCGGCAACACCAAGCTGCTCGGCGTCGAGGTCTACACCAACTACCTCTACCCGCTGCAGATCGCGGCCGTGATCCTGCTCGTGGCGATCATCGCCGCGATCTCGCTGACGCTGCGCGCGCGCAAGGATTCGAAGCACATGGATCCTTCCGAGCAGGTCAAGGCGAAGAAAGCCGACCGCGTTCGCCTGGTCTCGATGAAGCCTGAATCGGTGGCGCACGACGCGGCGAGCGACGCAGCCGCGCCGGTGGGGGACAGGCGATGAGTTTC
>JAYSMB010000462.1:0-3560 GCA_043725065.1 Burkholderiales bacterium | reverse complement strand
GTAGACGAGGCACAGGCCGAGCAGATAGACCTGCAGCACCAGCGAGGCCGCTATCGCCCAGAGCACCATCAAGCCGATCAGGCCGGCGATCGCATGGCCGGCGCCGCTGCCGCCGAAGTCTTGCGCCATGCCCATCACCGATCCGAGGCCGCCGACGCCGCTGAAGCCGACGATCGATCCCGAGAGTCCGAGCGTTGGAATCAGACCGGCGCCGAGTACGCTGAAGATGATCAGCGCCACCGCGAACGAGAGCAGCCAGACGAAGGCGAGCAGCAGCACCGCTTCGACGAGTCGGCTGCGCGCGATCGCCAGCGTCTGCGACAGGGCGCGCACGATCGTCGCGCCCTGCCAGATCGCGGGAAGCGATAGCACCATGCACAGGAACACGCCGAAAAACGCGATCCCGGCGACGACAACCGAGACCGGAAAGACGACTGAGAACAGCAGTGGCCCGAGGAAAGGAATCTTGCAGACGACGAGCACCAGCGCGATGACGAGGAAGACTGCGAGTTCGACGGCGAACAGGGCGATGCCGAGGACGATCAGCTTCGGGATGCACAGCAACCCGGCGACGAGGGCGTCGACCGTGCTGCGCGGCGCGATGCCGCGCGCGTTGTCCATGTGCAGCAAGCCGGCGGCGTTCACGCCCGTGCCGATGGCGACAAGGTAGACCAGGAACGCGAGCAGGCTGGCGAGCATGCCGCCCATCGCGACCAGCAGTCCAGCGACCAACACGCCGCCGACCGTGCAGGCGATCAGCGCTACCAGCGCGCGCCGGTTGCGCAAGCCGTTCACCGCCTGGAACAGGCTCGAGAAGGCGGTGGCCGACATTCCGGTGGGCAGGGCGGCGTTTTCCACCGTGTCGGTCGACATGAATTCTCCTCGTGCGAATCGGCTCGGGCGTTTGTTCAGGACGCCGCCTCGGCCTTTGGTTCTAGTTGCGGTGGCGGTCTTCCATTTCTTTTTGCTGCCTGCAGACCGCTTCGTTCACGTGCTCCGGTGCGCCGCATTCGCGCGACCGGCAGATCGACTCCGCGATCGCGCCGCGGCCGGCACAGATTTCGCGCACGCCACGTGCCTGCACGGGCGCGGGCGCCTGTTGCTGAGGAGCGGCCGGCACCGGCCGGGCGCGCTGCGCTTCTTCCGCACGACGACGTGCCGCGTCCTGCTCGAAGCGCGTTGCGGCCGCTGCCTGCTGCTGTTGCTCGGCGAGCGCCTTGGCCTTGGCTTCGCGGTCGGCCTTGTCCCGCGCCGCCTTCTGCCGCTTCTCCGCGGCGATGCGTTGCGCTTCGGCGTCGACCCCAGGCGCGGAGGCCGGTTCGACGACGGGTGGCACGGCCGTCGCCGGCAGCGAAGCTGCGATCGACGACGCGGCCGGTTCGGGTGGCGCGACCGCGATCTCGGGCGCCGAAGCCGCGGGCACGGGCACCTGTGCGGCGACGGCGGAAGCGGGTGGATCGACCGCCGCGGGTGCCGGCGCGGCCATCGGTGCCGAGGCGGCGCCGGTGTCGGGACGCGGGCCAGCCGATGTGTTCATGAACCACCAGCCACCCGCCGCGGCTGCAATGAGGGCGAGGACGGCGAGGCCGGCGACCAGCGGCACGCGGTTCGGTGCCTTGTTCGCTGCCGCGGCCGGCGGGCGAGCGGCGAAGTCGTCTTCATCCGCGTCTCGCCTGCGGGTTGCGGCGATCGCGGCCTCGGGGTCGGGCAGTTCGGGCGCCGCCAGCGGATCTTCGTACGCCGGCGGATAGCCGGGCGGCGAGGCCGAGCCGTAGCCGGTCGTGGCGGCAACCGGTGGATAGCTCGGCGATGCGACCGGCGGCGGCGGATAGGGCGCGACCGGCGCATACGAGGGATAGCTGATCGGCGGCGGACTCGTGAAGGGCTCCGCTGGCGTGGCAGCGGGGCGCGAGCGCGGAACGATCACCGTGCCGAGCAGGCTTACGCCGCAGTTGGCGCAATAGCGAACGCCAGGCTTGTTCTGGAAGTTGCATTCGTCGCAGGTGATGCCGGCCGCGAGTTGTGCTTCTTCGTCACTCGGCGTGGCCGATGGCGGGAATGCTGTGCCGCAAGCGCGGCAGAACTGGGCCTCGTCCCTGTTTTCGGTGCTACACACCGAGCACAGCTTCGTCATTCCTTCTGCCTCCGAACACCGGGACTGGTGGGTCGAAGGACGATACCTTGGTTTGCGGGTCGGGGCAATTCGACCTCTCCCGGCAAACGACAATGCGCGAACTCTGTCGCGCCGATCGGCGATCGCCCGCGTTCCACGGGTCCCTGAAAGCCATTCATCTGCTCGGCATCGTGGTCTGGATCGGTGGCATGTTCTTCGTGCTGTCGTGCCTGCCGACGCGGCCTAGAGTGGCTTGATCGTCAAAACGCGATCGATGGCCGCGAGTGCCGCCTTCGGGCGCGCCGGGCCGGTGCCGGAAATCGTCTCGAAGTCGACGCCGGCACGCGCCAGTGCGGTGCGGACGAGCGCATCGACCGGCTCGCGCACGTGCGCGCCGTCGCGTTGCGGGCCGTCGGCTTGCCACGGCAGGTCGAGCGAGGTGAGCAAGGTGAGGTCGCAGCGGGCCTGGTCGGCTTCGGCGAGCGCGTAGAGGCCGGTGTCGCCGAACACGAAATCGCTGTAGACGGCGATCATCAACGCCGTCGTGTCGGCAATCACGATCTGAGCGCTCGCCGCGGCGGCATCGATGCGGCGGCTCTGCTCACCGGCAATCGCGATCTGCTCGTCGCACTTCGGTGTTCGCCCGTGCTCGACACAGAATTCGCGCAGTGCTTCGCCGACGATCGCGACGCGGATGCCGCGCCCGACGAGCACCGCGCCTATCGCCTCGGCAAGCGTCGTCTTGCCCGTGCTCTCCGCACCGAGCAGCGCAACGACGAAGGCGCGCTTCATGGTCTTGCGACGCGCTGGCCGAGCAGCCGTCGCCAGGCGCGCCAGCCGACGAAGGACATCGCCGCGAACAGCGCGTACAGCACGACCGTGAGCCAGAGTCCCTTGTAGGCGAACAAGGCGACGCCGACGATGTTGACGACCACCCAGGCCGGCCAGTTCTCGACGTACTTGCGGCCGAGCAGCCATTGGCCGATGACGCTGGCGGCGGTCGGGAACGCGTCCCACCACGGCACGTCGGTGTCGGTGAAGCGGCGGAGGAAGAGACCCGTCGCCGGCCAGGCGACGGCGAGTGCGCCCAAGGCGATCCAGCGGCCGCGCCTGCCCAGTTCGCGCACTTGCAGCGCCCCACCCGAAGCGTCGGTGCCGCGCAGCCATTGCCACCAGCCCCAGCCGGCGACAAAGGCAAAGAATATCTGCAGCGACGCATCGCCGTAGAGGCGGCTGTTCCAGAACAGCAGGAAGTAGAGCAGCGAGCTGACGATCGCCAGCGGCCAGCTGAGCACGTTGACGCGAATGTTGCAGACGACCATGGCGATGGCCAGCACGAAGGCGACGATCTCGAGCCAGGTGACCGGTGCGCCCCGGAAGTCGAAGGCGCTCGCCAGCAGCGGCGCCGCCGCGTCGAGCAGCGGGATGTCGCTCAACGCCGCGGCGG
>JAYSMB010000461.1:0-2662 GCA_043725065.1 Burkholderiales bacterium | reverse complement strand
GGGGCAACTCGCACTTGCTCGCTCCAATGCATACCGAAGTAGAGCATCGGAGTCGAGCAGCTCATTTAAGTTCCCTCAAGAATAAAACACTACACTAGACGGAGGATCCCATGACACGCGCCACCCACATTCTGCTTCTCGCCGCGATCACCCTGATCGCCCTGCCCGCCGCCGCCCAGACCCTGGGCAAGGGCGGCTCGCTCGCCACCGGCGGTGCCGGCCCCGATGGATCGACCAACGCCAGCGGCCAGCTCGAGCGCTGCGATTCGCCCAAGGGCACGCTCGCCGTCGTCGAGCCGCAGAACCAGGTGCAGGCCAACCTGCAGCGCTACGGCCTGGGCTCGCCGACCAGCGTGATCCGTATGCTGGTGCAGCAGTCGAACTGCTTCCAGGTCGTCGAGCGCGGTGTCGGCATGCGCAACATGATGCAGGAGCGCGGGCTGGCGCAATCGGGCGAGCTGCAGAGCGACCAGAACGTCGGCAAGGGCCAGATGGTCGCCGCCGACTTCATCATCACGCCCTCGGTCGTGTTCAGCGAGAACAACGCCGGCGGCATCGGCGGTGCGCTGGGCGGCCTCATCGGCGGTGGCGGCGGGCGGGCGATCGCGGGCATCGCCGGCGGCGTCAAGTTCAAGCAGGCCGAGACGAGCATGCTGCTCGTCGACTCGCGCTCGGGCATCCAGGTCGCGGCCGCGCAAGGCAGTGCCGAGAAAGCCGACTTCGCGCTCGGTGGCGGCGTGCTCGGTGGCCTGTCGGCCGTGGGCGGCGGCTACGGCAATACCAACGAAGGCAAGATCATCGTCGCTTCCTTCCTCGACAACTGGAACAACATCGTTCGCAACGTCCGCAACAACCCTTCGCTGGTGCAGGCACGCGCCGGTGCCGCCTCGCAACGCAACGCGGCGGAGAGCGTTCGTGCCAATGCCGGCGCCGCCGGCGACTTGCTGTTCCCGAAGATCAACGGCGTGAAGGTGATGCGCCAGCCGCGCGACGGCTCGGGCGACATCCAGACACTCACCCGCAACGACGAAGTGCTGCTCAACGGCGAAGAAATGAACGGCTACGTCAAGGTCACGACCTCGCGTGGCGAAGGCTGGGTGAAGGCGATCCTGCTGGGCAAGCGATGAAGCGACGGCTGGCGCTCGCCGCGTTGGCCGCGAGCGCGTCGACGCTGCCTTTCGCTGCGGCGGCGCAGGCGCGGCCGCTGCGCTTCATCGTCCCCTATCCGCCGGGCGGCCCGCTCGACATCGTCGCACGCGCTCTCGCAGAGAAGGTCAAGGACAGCCTGGGCGTCGTCATCGTCGACAACAGGCCGGGCGCCGGCGGCAACCTGGGCGCCGATGCTGCGGCCAAGGCCGCGCCCGACGGCACGACGATCGTGATGGGCGCGGTGGCCACGCATGCGATCAACCTCTGGCTCTACGCGAAGCTGCCCTACGACCCGATCCGCGACTTCACGCCGATCACCGGCGTCGCGCAGGTGCCGAACGTGCTCGTGATGAGCCCCGAGACGGCGGCCCGGCTCGGTGTCGCCAGCGTCGCCGACCTGGTCGCCTATGCGAAGAAGAATCCGGGCACGCTCAACTACGGCTCGGGCGGCAACGGCAGCGCCGGCCACCTTGCCGGCGAGATGTTCAAGGCCCAGGCCGGCGTGTTCATGGTCCACATTCCCTACGGCGGCGGCAATCCGGCGCAGCTCGCGCTGCTCGCCGGCCAGGTCGACCTCAATTTCGACAACCTCGCGGCCGCCTCGGCCAACATCAGGGCCGGCAAGCTGAAGGCGCTGGCGGTGACGACGGCGCATCGTTCGAGCGCGATGCCCGACGTGCCGACGATCGCCGAAGCCGGCAAGTCGCTCGGCCTTCGCAACTTCGACATCGACACCTGGTTCGGCCTGTTCGGCCCCGCGCACATGACGGCCGAGACAACGGCGAAGCTGAACAAGGCCTTTGTCGACGCGATCGAATCGAGCGAGCTGCGTGCCCGCCTCGCCAGCCTGTTCGCCGAGCCGATCGCGAGCTCGCCCGAACGCTTCGCCGCCTTCGTCAGGAGCGAGCTCGCGAAGTACGAGCGCGTCGTCAGGGCCTCGGGCGCACGGATCGAATAGGCGGGCGCCCGACGGTCGTTTGCTAGACTGGGCTCGCCACTTGCTGGCGCCGATCGCTGTCATCCCCGAAGGTGTTCCCGAGACATGGCTTTTGTCCAAACCGATCTGCAGCGCGAAGTCGCCGCCCTCCTGGTCGAGGCGTTGAATCTCGACACCGCGCCGGAGACGATAGCTCCCGAAGCGCCGCTCTATGGCGAAGGCCTGGGCCTCGACTCGATCGACATCCTCGAGGTCACGCTCGTCGTCTCGCAACGCTATGGCTTTCAGCTTCGCTCGGACGACGAAGACAACGTTCGCATCTTCAAGTCGCTGGCGAGCCTGGCGGAACACATCGCCGCCAACCGTCAGCCGAAGTAGGTCCTGACCATGCGCGCCCGCACGGTCGCGGTCGGGTTGATCGGCGCGGCCTACGTCCTCGGCAGCCACTGGCTAATGACGCGGGCACCGGCTTCGAGCTGGAACGCGGTCGTCGTGGTCGGGCCGATGGTCGCGCTGCTCGCGCTCTATGCGGCGCAGCGCGGGCAGCGTGTTTTCGCCGGTGCCGCCGTTTTGGTC
>JAYSMB010000460.1:0-4641 GCA_043725065.1 Burkholderiales bacterium | reverse complement strand
GAGCGCACGGCGCGAAGGACTCGTACAAGCTCGAGGCCGACGGCACGATCGCCACGACCTTCAGCTTCCGCGCAGATTCGTTCGACGGCGCCGCAAAGACCTACCGTTCGCGCGGCTTCGTGCTCGATCCGAGCGGCGCCGTCTGGGGCCAGCAATACGTGTGGCCGATCAAGGCCGATTACCGCATCTCGTACGTCGACGCCGATTACAGCCAGACCGTCATCACGCGCGAAAAGCGCGACTACGTCTGGATCATGGCGCGCACCCCGACCTTGCCCGAGGCCGAGCTGCGGAAGCTGATCGCCTTCGCCGGCCGCCAAGGCTACGACACGGCGAAGATCGAGCGAGTGCCGCAGGTGGCGCCGCGCTGACGACTCTACGCGGCATTGCCCTCCCCGCCCGGAGCTCCGCGGAAGACCGGCCTCAGCCGCGCATCAACGCCTCGATTTCGCCGGCCGACGCCGGCACGCCTCGGCTGATCAGCTCGCAGCCATCGGCGCTGACGACCGCGTCGTCCTCGATCCGGATGCCGATGTTCCAGAACCGCTCGGGAACGCCTTCGGCCGGCCGCACATACAGGCCCGGCTCGATCGTCACGACCATGCCCGGCTCGAGCTTGCGCGAGGGCTTGCCGACGATCTTGCCGCCTTGCCAGTCGGGCTGCTCGACCGGCGCTTCACCGGCCGACCGGTAGTCGCCGACATCGTGCACGTCGCGGCCGAGCCAGTGGCCGGTGCCGTGCATGTAGAACGCGCGGTAAGCGGCCGACTCGATCACGGCATCGAGATCGCCGACCTTGTCGCGGTCGAGCAGCTTCGTGTCGAGCATGCCCTGAGCGAGGACGCGAACCGCCGCCGCATGCGCGTCTCGCTGGCGCGCGCCGGGGCGGGTGGTGGCCACGGCAGCGCGTTGTGCCGCTTCGACGATTTCGTAGAGTTCGCGCTGCGCCGAAGTGAATCGGCCGTCGGCGGGGAAAGTGCGCGTCACGTCGCTGGCGTAGCCGTCGAGTTCGCAGCCGGCGTCGATCAGGCAGAGTTGGCCGGCCCGGAGCTCGGCGCGCCCCGGCACGTAGTGCAAAACGCAGGCGTTTGCGCCCGCGGCGACGATCGAGCCATAGGCGGGACCGTCGGCGCCCTGGCGTCGGAACTCGTGCAGCAGTTCGGCTTCGATCGCGTATTCGGGGATGCCGGCGTTCGGATCGCGCCGGAAGGCCTCGGCGCAAAAGCGCATCGCGCGGATGTGGGCGCCGGCGCTGATCGCGGCGGCCTGGCGCATGGTCGCAAGCTCGCCGGCGTCTTTGACGACGCGCATCTCGGCCAGCACCGGCGCGAGGTCGTGCTGGCTGCGCGGCGCCTCGGTGCCCTTTCGTTCCTGCGCGCGAACCCGCTCGAGCCATCCTTCGAGCTGCGCTTGCAGGCCCCGCGTCGCAGCAGGCAACCAGACCGAGGGCTGGTTGGCGAGCTTGCCGGTCATCACTTGATCGAGCTGATCGATCGGAAATGCGGCATCGACGCCGATCACACCGGGCGCTGCCTCGGGCCCGAGCCGATAGCCGTCCCAGATCTCGCGCTCTTCGTCTTTGGGCCGGCACAGCAGCGTGGTCTTGCCGTTGGCCTCGACCACGAGCCAGGCGCCCGGTTCGGCAAAGCCGGTCAGGTAGTGGAAGTCGCTGCCGTGGCGATACGGATGGTCGGTGTCGCCATTGCGCTGGCGCTCGGGCGCCGTCGGCACGATGGCGACGCCGCCGCCCTGGCTGCGCATCGTTGCCGCCAGGCGGGCGCGCCGGGCGCGAAAAGGTTCGAGGCTTGCATCCCGGTCCATTCCCCGCATGGTAGCTGCCGACGCAAGCCGGGGCGATTTTCGCTACTCTCGGCGGCTTCGCATCGCAATGACAGGAACAGACCATGGACTACCGCCGCCTCGGTGCTAGCGGGCTCAAGGTGAGCGAGCTTTCGCTCGGCTCGTGGGTCACGTACCACAACCAGGTCGGCACGCCGGCCGCCCGCGAGATGCTTGCCGCGGCGATGGACGCCGGCATCAACTTCTTCGACAACGCCGAGGTCTACGCCAGGGGCCAGAGCGAGATCGTGATGGGCGAGGCCTTCAAGGCGCTGGCCTGGCCGAGGCTCAACTACATCGTCTCGACCAAGTTCTTCTGGGGCCTCGACCGCGAAGGCGCCGCGGCCAATCGCAAGGACACGCTGAATCGGAAGTACCTGATGCAGGCGATCGACGGATCGCTGAAGCGCCTGGGGCTCGACTTCGTCGACCTGATCTTCTGCCACCGTCCCGATCCGCAGACGCCGATCGAGGAAACCGTGTGGGCGATGAGCGACATCATCGCCAGCGGCAAGGCGCTCTACTGGGGCACCAGCGAGTGGTCGGCCGCCGAGATCAAGGAAGCCTGGGACGTGGCCGAGAAGCATCACCTCAGAAAGCCGGTGATGGAGCAGCCGCAGTACCACCTGTTCCATCGCCAGCGCGTCGAGCAGGAATACGTGCCGCTCTACGACGCGATCGGTCTTGGCCTCACGACCTGGAGCCCGCTGGCGAGCGGCTTGCTCACGGGCAAGTACAAGAGCGGCGTTCCTTCGGGCAGCCGCGGCGCGCTCGAAAGCATGAGCTTCCTGGCCAAAGGCCTGACCGACCCGGAGAAGAACGCGGCGGTCGCGAAGCTCGAGCCGATCGCCGCCGAGCTCGGCGCGAGCGTCGCGCAACTGGCGATCGCCTGGGTGGCGAAGAACCCGCGGGTCTCGACCGTCATTACCGGCGCGTCGAGCCTGGCGCAGCTGAAATCGAATCTCGGTGCGATCGAGGTGTTGCCGAAGCTCACGCCGGCGGTGATGGCGCGTATCGACGCGGTGACACTAGCGCTCGCCGCGTAACTCGGCAAGCTGCTCCGGCGTGCCGACATTGGCCCACGGCCCGCGCCAGACCTCGGCGCCGATCCGGCGTTCGCGCATTCCGGCATAGAGCAGGGGCGCGAGCGGCGCCTTCGTTCCCGGGGCGATGGCCGAGAACATCTCGGCGCGCAGCAGGGCGATGTTGGCGTAGGTCCAGCGCTGGCCGTCGGGGCCGGTCGTGTCGGCCAGACCCATACCGTCGGCGTCGAGGCCGAAATCACCGCGCGGGTGGAACAGCGGGTTCGGCACGAGCCACAAGCGCCCGAGCCGGCCGCTCGCCACGAACTCGTCGGCCGCACTCGCGCTGAAATGGAATCCGGGCGCGAACACGTCGGCCGAGACGACCCAGAAGGCTTCGCCGAGCAAGGGCAGCGCCTTGGCGATGCCGCCCGCGGTCTCGAGAGCGCCGCCATGGTCGCGGCCTTCCATCGAGTAGCTGATGACGAGGCCGAAGCGCGAGCCATCGCCGAGCTTCGCGACGATCCGCTCCTCGAGCCACGCGGTATTGACGACGACCTCGCGCACGCCACCGGCCGCGAGCGCCTCGAGATGCCATTCGATGAGCGGCTTGCCGCGCACTTCGAGCAGCGGCTTCGGCGTGCGGTCGGAGAGCGGCCGCATCCGCTCGCCGCGGCCGGCGGCCAGCACGATCGCTTTCATCCGCGCCGGTGCGCGTGGCGCTCGATGCTTGCGGGCGAGAACGCGGCCAAAAGACCGTCCATCAGCGAATGCGCGCGGGCGGAGTTGTCGGCACCGAGGTTGCACACGTAGACGTCGAGCGTCGCCGCTTCGAGTTCGGGCCAGGTGTGGACGGCGAGATGCGATTCGGCGAGCAGAACGACGCCGGTGATGCCGCTCGGCGCGTGCTCCTGCGTCGGCACCGGCGCGAAGCGGTGGAACAGCTCGCCGACCGCGGTAAGCCCGGCACCGGCGACCGCGTCGAGGCAAAGGATGCGAAGTGCGGCGGTGTCGGTCATCACGGGCCGCCCGGCGGCGCAACCGCGCAGGTCGGCAGTGAGATGAAGACCCTGCATCGTGGGGATTATCCGGCCCGGGGTCGGCCGGAACTGCGCCCCTAAAATGGCCTGCTTCCTCGCGCACGGAACCACAATGTCTGCGATCGTTTCCCAGGGCATTTCGATCGCCGACCCGGCGGTGCCGCGCGTGGACCACAGCGCGCTGATGGCCAACGCGATCCGCGCCCTGGCGATGGACGCGGTGCAGCAGGCCAATTCCGGCCACCCCGGCGCGCCCATGGGCATGGCCGAGATCGCGGTCGCCTTGTGGGATCGGCACCTGCGCCACAACCCCGCCAATCCGCACTGGCCGGGACGAGACCGCTTCGTGCTGTCGAACGGCCATGCGTCGATGATGTTGTATTCGGTGCTGCACCTGACCGGCTACGACCTGCCGATGTCGGAGATCAAGAACTTCCGCCAGCTGCACAGCAAGACGCCCGGCCATCCCGAGATCGACGTCACGCCGGGCGTTGAAACGACCACTGGTCCGCTCGGACAGGGCATCACGAACGCGGTCGGCATGGCGCTGGCTGAAAAGCTACTCGCGGCCGAGTTCAACCGCAAGGGCCACACCATCGTCGACCACCACACCTACGCCTTCCTGGGCGACGGTTGCATGATGGAAGGCATCAGCCACGAAGCGGCCGGCCTTGCGGGCGCCTGGCGTTTGGGCAAGTTGATCGCGCTGTACGACGACAACGGCATCAGCATCGACGGCC
>JAYSMB010000459.1:0-7824 GCA_043725065.1 Burkholderiales bacterium | reverse complement strand
TCTTCTCGATCTTGGCTTCGCGATCGAGGAAGCGGGCGTCGACATTGCGCTTGCTCAGCTTGCCGAGCAGCACGTCGGTGACCTGGCCGATCTGGAAGTCGCTGTCGGCGTACAGGGTGATCTCCTTTTCCTTGAGCTCGATGCGGGCCGACGAGCCCTTGAAATCGAAGCGGGTGCCGACCTCCTTGGCGGTCTGGTCGACCGCGTTCTTCACCTCGACGAGGTTGGGTTCGAGCACGGCATCGAAGCTGGGCATGGTTCGCTTTCGGGGAAGGCCCGATGATCGCAGAGCCGTCGCGCCGGATCGGTGAAAATTCTCACATGCAGATAGAGAGGGGCGTCAGCCTCAAACCCTACAACACCTTCGGGCTGCCGGCGGTGGCGCGAACGCTGGTGCGGATCGCCAGCGACGCCGACGTGCGCCGCGTCGTCGACGATCCCAAGCTCGGCCTGGCGCCCAAGTTCATTCTCGGCGGCGGCAGCAACATCATCCTGACGCGCGACATGCCGCAGGTCGTGCTCAAGGTCGAGGTGCGCGGCATGCGTGTCATGGCGGAGCGGGCCGACGCCTGGATCGTCGAGGCGGGTGCCGGCGAGAACTGGAACGATCTCGTCGAGTTCACTTTGAACGAGGGCTGCCCGGGCCTCGAGAACCTGGCGCTCATTCCCGGCACGGTCGGCGCCGGCCCGGTGCAGAACATCGGCGCCTATGGCGTCGAACTGCACGACCGCTTCGAATCGCTCGATGCCGTCGATCTCGTCACCGGCAGCAGCGTCGTGCTCGGCCCAGAGATCTGCGGCTTCGGCTACCGCGACAGCGTGTTCAAGCATTCGCTGCTCAACCGCACCCTGATCACGCGCGTGCGCTTTCGCCTGCCGCGCCCGTGGCGGCCGGTGCTCGGCTATCTCGAGCTGCAGAAGAAGATCGCCGAAACCGGCATCGCGTCGCCCAACGCCCGGCGGATCTACGAATGGGTGTCGGCGATCCGGCGCAACAAGCTGCCCGATCCGGCAGTCATCGGCAACGCCGGCAGTTTCTTCAAGAACCCGGTGGTCACGCCCGAGCAGTGCCGCGACATCATCGGCCGCGACCCGGAGATCGTTCACTACCCGATGCCCGATGGCAGCGTCAAGCTCGCCGCCGCCTGGATGATCGATGCGTGCGGCTGGAAAGGAAAGTCGGTCGGCGACGCCGGCGTCTACGAGAAGCAGGCGCTCGTTCTCGTCAATCGCGGTGCGGCGATCGGCTCGGAAGTGATGACCCTCGCCCGGGCGATCCAGGAGAGCGTGTACGGCCGCTTCGGCATCCGGCTCGAGCCCGAGCCGGTGGTCGTATAGCGCTGCGCTCCAGCCCCGTCTTTCCAGCCAAGCCGCCCAGGGCCCGCGGCTATGTCTTGGGCGGCCAGGTCTGGCCAAGCTGGGGCAGCGGTTCGCCGCCTGACGACGACAGCAGGCCGACTTTCGCATAGGTTGCGAGCTTCTCGCGGGTATCGGCGATGTCGAGGTTTCGCATCGTCAACTGGCCGATCCGGTCCCGCGGCGAGAAGCTCGATTCACCGCTCTCCATGGTCAGTCGCTCCGGCTTGTACGTGAGGTTGGGCGAGACGGTGTTCATGACCGAGTAATCGTTGCCGCGACGCAGCTCGACCGTCACTTCGCCGCTGATGGCGCGCGCGACCCAGCGCTCGGCGGTCTCGCGCAGCATGATCGCCTGCGGGTCGAACCAGCGGCCCTGATAAAGCAGCCTGCCGAGGCGGCGGCCGTTGTCGCGGTACTGCTCGATCGTGTCTTCGTTGTGAATGCCGGTGACGAGCCGCTCGTAGGCGATGAAGAGCAGCGCCAGGCCGGGCGCTTCGTAGATGCCGCGGCTCTTCGCTTCGATGATGCGGTTCTCGATCTGGTCGCTCATGCCCAGGCCATGCCGGCCGCCGATGCGGTTGGCTTCGAGCAGCAGCTCGACCAGGTTCGGATGCTCGACGCCGTTCAGCGCCACCGGCCGGCCTTCGTCGAAACGCACGGTGACCGACTCGCGCTTGACCTCGACCTCGTCGCGCCAGAACGTCACGCCCATGATCGGCTGCACGATCGCGATGCCGCTGTCGAGCTGCTCGAGGTCCTTGGCCTCATGCGTCGCGCCCAGCATGTTCGAGTCGGTCGAATACGCTTTCTCGGCCGACATCTTGTAGGCGAAGCCGGCCTTCCGCATGAACGCCGACATCTCGGCCCGGCCGCCGAACTCGTCGATGAAGGCCTGGTCGAGCCAGGGCTTGTAGATGCGTAGTGACGGGTTCACCAGCAGCCCGTAGCGATAGAAGCGCTCGATGTCGTTGCCTTTGTAAGTGCTGCCGTCGCCCCAGATGTCGACGCCGTCTTCCTTCATCGCCGCGACCAGCATGGTGCCGGTGACGGCGCGGCCGAGCGGCGTGGTGTTGAAGTAGGTGACTCCGGCGGTCGAGATGTGGAAGGCGCCGCATTGCAAGGCGGCGAGGCCTTCGGCTGCGAGCTGGGCGCGGCAATCGACGAGGCGCGCCTTCTCGGCGCCGTACTGCATCGCCCGGCGCGGGATGTCGTCGTAGTCGGTCTCGTCGGGCTGGCCGAGATGGGCCGTGTAGGCGTACGGAACCGCACCGCGCAGCTTCATCCAGTGCAGCGCCGCGCTGGTATCGAGGCCGCCGGAAAACGCGATGCCGACCTTCTGGCCGGCGGGCAGGTGCTGGAGGATGGTGGCCATGGGTCGGGAGCGATTGGGCGGCGACGAAGACACGTATTCTCGTTTGTGCGTCGGAAGGCGCAAGACACGCGACCGCCTTTCGCGGACACGCCCACCCGAGGGTGGCGGCCCGGGCCGGCGCTGCGGTAAGCTCTCGTTTTGCCCGGCGCCGCATCGGGCGACGTCTTCGAT
This sequence comes from Burkholderiales bacterium, assembly GCA_043725065.1. Taxonomy (GTDB): domain Bacteria; phylum Pseudomonadota; class Gammaproteobacteria; order Burkholderiales; family Burkholderiaceae_C; genus Schlegelella_A. Next base: position 4,922 of record JAYSMB010000459.1, on the reverse strand, counting down.
GAGCACGCTTCCGCCCGACTTCGCCCCCACGCCCGCTCCCGCGACGGGCACCGACCACGACGCGTTGCCGCCCGGCACGCGCTTTGGAGAGTTCGAGATCCTGCGCGTCTTGGGCGTCGGCGGATTCGGCATCGTCTACCTCGCGAATGATCATTCCCTCGAGCGTGAAGTGGCGCTCAAGGAATACATGCCAGCGTCGCTGGCGGCGCGCGGAGTCGGGCCGCAGATCACCGTACGCTCGAGTTCCTTTGCCGAAACTTATGCGATCGGGCTGCGCTCGTTCGTCAACGAAGCGCGGCTGCTGGCGCGCTTCGACCATCCTTCGCTGGTCAAGGTGTACCGGTTCTGGGAAGACAACGCCACAGCCTACATGGTGATGCCGTTCTTGCAAGGTGTGACCTTGCGCGACACGCGCCGACGCATGGCGCATCCGCCCGATGAAGCGTGGATCCGCAGCGTCATCTCGCCCATCCTCTCTGCGCTCGAACTGCTGCACCGCGAAGGCGTCTATCACCGTGATATCGCGCCCGACAACATCCTGCTGCCGCCCGACGGGCCGCCGGTGCTGCTCGACTTCGGCGCGGCGCGTCGCGTCATCAGCGACCGCACGCAGTCGCTGACCGCGATCCTGAAGCCGAGCTACGCGCCGATCGAGCAGTACGCCGAGATGACGCAGCTGCGCCAGGGGCCGTGGACCGACCTTTACGCGCTGGGCGCCGTCATCCATTACCTGCTGTTCGGGGCGCCGCCGGCGCCGGCCACGGCGCGCGCCGTGCAGGACGACGCCGAAGCGATCGAGAACCGGATCGTCCCGGGCGTTTCGCCGCGCTTTCTCGAGGCTGTGTCGTGGATGCTTTCGGTCCGGCCGAATCAGCGGCCGCAAAACGGCGAACAGTTGCGCGCCGTGCTTGACGGCAGCGCGCAGATCCCGCCACGCGGACGGCCGGGCACCACCGTCCCGCCGAACATCATGGCGCCCGTGCCGATTGCCGGACCGCCGCATGCACCGACCCCGGCCGTCGACTCGCGCCACCAGATCGAGTCGGCCGCCGACGCGACCTTCATCAATACCTCGCACGTCCCGACCTATCTGCCCACGGCGCACGTCTCGCCACCCGGCCAGACCCGGGCGCCGTCGACGACCTTCAGCCCAACAGCGCAGATGCCGACCGCGCGCACGCCGCCCGAGCCTTCGGTCTTCGATCGGCCGTTCGCCGCCTCGGTGGCGCCGACCGTGGCGCCCATTGCCGCGCCGCGCGCGGCTCCGCCGCGAAGCGAAGGGGCGCCCTCGGAGTGGCCTGCCTCGCGGCCGTCAACCTTGCCGCCGCAAGCGCCGCGGCAAAGCCGGCCGGCTCCACTTGCGGCACCTCCTTCCGGTCCCGCGGCGCCGCGTTCGCGGCCGGCGCCCCTCGCCGCTGCCGCCGTGCGGCCTGCCGCCTCGGACGCGAGTACGAAGTCGGGTGGGTCCAAGGCCGGGCTCGTGTTGGCCGGGATCGTTGGCCTTGTCGTCATCGCCGCAGCTGCGGCCTGGCAGTTCGCCGGCAAGCGCGATGCCGCGACAACCGATGCGGCGCTGGGCGCAGCGAGCACCGCGGCAGCCGTTCCGGCCGCTCTCGGAGCCGCCGTTCCTGTGCCCGAGACGACGGCAGCGACAGGAACGCCCACGCCTGTCGCAACGACTACCGCGCCGGTCGTTGCGCCCGCTGCGACGACGACCGCGACCGCGCTGCCCGAACCGGGCAAGGTCGTTCCGCCACCTCCTTCCCGGCCAGCCACGACGGCCCTGCGCAATGACTTGCCGGCCGACGCTGACAACAAGCTGCCGATGCCCGATCGCACGACGATGGCGACCGTTCCTGGCGCTCTCGGCGATCGCTCGTCGCTTACCTCGTCCGCGGCGGCCAGTGCGGCGCGTGCTCGGCTCGCCGGCCAGCCTATGCCGCGTTCGCGCGATCCGGAAACGGCGGCAGCCACCAGCGTCGCTCCGACGCGGCCGGCCGAAACCGCCACCGGCTACAACAACACCTACAACCCGCCGCCCCCGAACTCCACCAACCCGAACGATCGTCCGCGTCCGCTCGGCCAGTCGAACGTGCGCGATCCGGTCGCGGTCGGCCGTCCGTTGCCGCAACAGCAACAGCAACAACAGCCCGCGCAGGTGGTCGAGGCGCAACCCGCTTCGGCGCGCGAGGCGTGCGGCAAGCGGGTCTTCATCGCGCTCGCACTCTGCATGGAAGAGAAGTGCGACGAGGCGCGCTACCGGGGCACGGCCGAGTGCGTCGGCGTCATGGACCGCAAGCGCGGCAGAGAAAACCGCTGACGCGCGGCGCGGTGCGCCGGTCGGTCAGCCGTCGAGCGCTCTTCCAGGCCGTGTTCGGCGCCAAGTCGTGTCGAGCGTTTGCCGCCGCGATACGCAAGCTCCATGCCTCGTGGCGATACGGGTTCACGCCGTGGGCAGCGGCCGGCGCCTCGGCTATACCTCGGGGCCTTTATGACCTTGTCTCCTGGAGCCGCTGTGCCGTCGTCGCCATCCAACTTCGAGGTGCCTGCAAACCGGCCTCATTTCCAGGTCTGGCCCAAGCGCCTGCCGCACGCTCTGGCCGTTCCCGGGACCTCCCTCTGGTTCAACCTCGAGGTGTCGGCAACGCGCTATCCCGACAAGCCGGCCTATATGTTCTTCGGCAAGAGCCTGAGCTATCGACAACTGCGCGAACAGGCCGAAGCGATCGCCGGCTGGTTGCGGAAGGAAGGCGTCGGTGCCGGCGACCGGGTCGCCCTGTTCATGCAGAACTGTCCGCAGTTCAGCGTCGCCCTCTACGGCATCCTTCGCGCCAACGCGGTCGTCGTTCCGGTGAACCCTATGAACCGTGCCGAGGAACTGAGGCACTACATCACCGATCCCGACACCAGCGTCATCATCTGCGGCGCCGACCTGGCGCCGATCGTCGCGGCGGCGCAGGCGGCCTTGCCCGAAGGCGTGCGGGCAAGGCGCGTTCTCGTCACGCACTACACCGATGCGATGCCCGATGGCGCCATTGCCGAGGGTGATGCGCCGCCGCCGGCGATGGAAGCCTGGCTGCGCGGCGAGCCGGAGTTCCCGGCGGACTACGCACGCTGGAACGACGCCATCGCCGCGAATCTGCAGCCCGGTCCGCACACTGCGCGCCCCGACGATCTCGCGTTGCTTCCCTATACGTCGGGGACCACCGGCCTGCCCAAGGGTTGCATGCACACGCATCGCACGCTGATGTCGAACGCGGTGGGCGGCCAGTGGAGCTTCGGCACGGCAGAGTCGGTTTCGCTCGGCGTCGTGCCGATGTTCCACATCACGGGCATGCTTTACGCCGTGTTCGGAGCGGTATACGTCGGCTCGACGGTCATCCTCATGCCGCGCTGGGATCGCGAGCTGGCGGGTCGTCTCATCTCGCTGCACGGCATCACGCACTGGGTCTGCATCCCGACCATGGTGATCGACCTGTTCGGCAGCCCGAACTACAAAACCTTCGACCTCTCGACCCTGCGCTCGATGAGCGGCGGCGGCGCGGCGATGCCGCGTGCGGTGGCGCAGCGCCTGCTCGACGAGTTCGGTCTCACCTTCGCCGAAGGCTACGGCCTGACCGAAACCGCGGCGCCCAGCCACGCCAACCCACCCGAGCGTGCCAAGCTTCAGTGCCTGGGCATTCCGATCTTCGCCGTCGATTCGCGCGTCGTCGACCCGCTGACGCTGAAGGAACTGCCGATCGGCGAGGTCGGCGAAATCATCACGCGCGGGCCGATGGTCTTCAAGGGCTACTGGAAGCATCCCGAAGCGACCGCCGAAGCCTTCGTCGAATTCGACGGGCGGCAGTTCTTCCGCACCGGCGATCTGGGCCGCATGGACGAGGAAGGCTACTTCTTCATGACCGACCGGCTGAAACGCATGATCAATGCGAGCGGCTTCAAGGTCTGGCCGGCCGAGGTCGAGATGCTGCTCTACAAGCACCCGTCGGTGCAAGAGGCCTGCATCATCGCGGCCAAGGACGCCTACCGCGGCGAGACCGTCAAGGCGGTCGTCGTGCTTCGCGCCGCGGCCAAGGGTCAGACCACTGCCGAAGACATCATCGCCTGGTCGCGTGAGAACATGGCCGCTTACAAGGTACCGAAGATCGTGCAGTTCGTCGACGTGCTGCCGAAGTCTGGCTCGGGCAAGGTGATGTGGCGGCTGCTGCAGGACCAGGAGGCGGCGGGCTGATTCTTCGTCGGTTGGGTGCATCGCCAGGGCAGCCTCGGGGGCGGGGCGGTCGCAGCGGGCGTAAGGAAGTTGAGTGCCGGTCCGTTCAGGACCGGCGGAAACTTCGCCCGCTGTGGCCCGCCCCCCAACCCCTCCGCGCGGCGAAACGCTCAATACGTCGCGCGACCCCCGGACAGATCGAACACAGACGCAGTCGTGAACGAGCAGTCCTCCGACGACAGCCAGGCGACCATCGCCGCCGCCTCGCTCACTTCGAGAAAGCGGCCCATCGGGATCTTCGACAGCATGTAGTCGATGTGCTGTTGCGACATCGTCGCGAACATCGCCGTCTTCGCCGCTGCCGGCGTGATCGCGTTGACGACGATGCCCCTGCCGGCAAGCTCTTTGCCGAGCGACTTGGTGAGCGCGATCAGGCCCGCCTTCGAGGCGCTGTAGTGCGATGCGTTCGGGTTGCCTTCCTTGCCGGCGATCGAGGCGATGTTGACGATCCGCCCATAGCCCGCGGCCAGCATGTGCGGCACGATCGCGCGGCAGACCAGATACGGAGCGACCAGATTCACTTCGATCACACGCCGCCACACCTCGGGATCGAGTTCCCAGGTCGTGCCGTTGCCGCCGGTGATGCCGGCGTTGTTGACGGCGATGTCGATCCTGCCGTGCGCGTCGATCGCCGACTGCGCCGCGGCTTCGA
>JAYSMB010000458.1:0-2016 GCA_043725065.1 Burkholderiales bacterium | reverse complement strand
TCGGTCTCAGCGAAACAAGTCGCCGAGCACGTCGCGCGTCGGCGGCTTGACGACCAGCCCGCCGCCCTCGCCCTGGAACACCATGCAGTTCGCCGGCGTGCTCCGGTTGACGATGCGCGTGCCCTGCGCGATGACCGTTCCCGCGCCGATCTCGCAGCGGCCGATGATGGCGGTGCCCGGGTACATCACCACGCCGTCACCGAGCGAGGGCGCCTCGCCGTGATTCTTGCCGACCGTGCTGTTCTGGTAGAGGACCAGGCGGTTGCCGAAGCTCGCCTTCGCCAGCACGATGCCGACCGAGTGGCCGATGAAGAACACCTCGGGCATCTCGATCTCGTAGAACAGGTCGATGCCGTTCAGCGCCTTGTTCAGGCCGAACAGCTTGTTGCAGAGCGGACGCTCGGCGCCGTCGTGCCAGAGCGTGTTCGCCAGGTAGTAGAGAAAGGTCGCGTACTGCGACGAATGCAGGTGGTCGAACTGCCCGGGCGCCCAAATCCGCACTTCGGCGATGCAGCGCGCCAGGCGGCGCAGGGCGGGCTCGAGTTGCGCCTGCAGCGCCGGCCGCTCGGCGTCGCCGCGGCCGTCGGGAAAGAAGTGGTCGATCTGCCGGCCGACGTAGTTCAGCAGGGCGTCGCTGCTGCCGAGGCTCAGCGTCAGCACGGCACGGCCTCGCCGAGGAGTGCCGGCAGGGCGTCGAGCAAGGCCCGCGGCCGCCAGCCGAATTCGCCGCGCATGCGTTCGATCGAGACCGGGGCCGGGGAGGGCACGGGCGCGTGGCGCAGAGCGCGCAGCTCGCAGCCGGCGAGCTCGCCGAGCCGCGCGAACAGCTCGCGGTTGGCGACGTTGACGCCGCTGGCGACGTTGTAGAGCGGCTGCGTGCCGCGGCTCGCGATCGCCACCAGCGCCTCGATCGCGTCGTCGACATGAACGTAGTCGCGCGCCGCTTCGGCCGAGGAATCGACCTCCAGCACCGGCCCGCGTCCGGGCGCGCGCACGCGGTCGAGCAGGGCGCCCAGAAAGCCGTCGGCATCGCCCTCGGCACCGCTGTAGACGCACGACAGGCGGGCGATCCGTGCCCGGCCGCCGCTCGCCTGGCGGCAAAGCTATTCGCCGAGCGCCTTTGAGAGATCGAACAGATGGCGCGGTTGCGCCGGGTCGAGCGCGAGCGGCGTGTGCTCGTCGACGAAGGAGCGGGCGTTCGCGATGCAGCCGTCGTAGAGACGAGTCGACGAGAGATAGACGAGCGCGTCGAAGTTGGCATGCGCCAGCAGCTCGTCGAGCAGGCCGACGTGGGCGCGCACCGTGTCGTGCGGGCGCTTCGCGAAGTCGGCGGTGAGGCCGGCGCAGTAGAAGACCGTACCCAGGCGCTCGCGGACGAAGGCGCGGTCGTCGCGCGCCGGCATCCTGCAATCCCAGCCGAGGTGCTGCAGATGGCGGAGCAGGCGGCTGCCGATGAAGCCCGATGCGCCGACGATGGTGGCGAGCGTCATCGCCGCTCGCCGCGCCGCACCAGCGGGTTGCCGGCCTGGATCGAATACGCCTCGACCTCGCCGCGCACCAGCGACCCGGCGCCGATGACGCAGCCGCGGCGCAGCACGGCGCCGTCGAGCAGCACGCAGTGGGCGCCGATCCAGACGTCGTCCTCGATGACGATGCCGCCCTTGCCGGGCAGAAAGCCTTGCTCGTCGATCCGCCGCGAGCGGTCGGCGAAGGCATGGTTGACCGGTGCCAGCGTGGTGTTGGCAGCGATCGCGACGTGCTTGCCGATGCGGATGCCGTGCCCGGTGTAGAGCACGCAGCCCGAGTTGATGACCGAGTGCTCGCCGATGATCAGGTCGCCGCTTCCGCCGGCCGGCTTGATCTTGACGAAGCTGTCGATCGTCGAATGGGCGCCGACGACGATGCGGCTGCCGCGCACCGAGTCCTCGATGTCGGCGAGAGGCGAGACGCGGGCCGTGGCGTCGATCTCGATCATGGGCGCGAGACGGGCGATCGGGTCGCAGGTGGCGCGCGCCG
>JAYSMB010000457.1:0-6478 GCA_043725065.1 Burkholderiales bacterium | reverse complement strand
CGTGGCGCCGGTCACGCTCTACCTGTCGCAGCACGCCGGCATCCACGCCGCACTGGCAGCGGTCTTCGCGCTCACCCTTCGTGCCGGGCACGAGCCGCTGATCACGGCCCTGGCACGGCAGGTCCACACCAACTTTTCGCCGGCGATGGCGGCGTATTCGCGCAAGGTGACGATCGTCTGGGCGGTCTACTTCGTCATCATGGCTGCGCTCTCGATCGTGCTCTTTGCCTTCGCTCCGTTCGACGCTTGGGCGGTCTTCGCGAACCTGATCACGCCGGTGGCTCTGGTCGTGCTGTTCGTCGGTGAGTATCTGGTTCGCTACCGGCTGCATCCGGGGTTCGAACGCGCCACGCTGGCCCAGGCGATGAATGCGTATTCGGCGCGCCGCACCGCGCCCGCCGATCGCGTGCCATGAAAGCGGAAGCGCTGCTCGGCAATATGGATCTCGATGCCGTTGTCGCGCGCCGCGACGGCGCGCCGATCGCCGGCCGCCAATACATCGCCGACGCATCCGCGCTTGCCGAGCGACTGCCGCACACCGGTGCGATGCTCAACCTCTCGGTCGATCGCTACCGCTTTGCCGTCGGCCTCGGCGCGGCACTGCTGCGCGGCCAGACCAGCCTGTTGCCGCCCAATCACACGGCACACACCGTCGAACGATTGCGCGCGCGCTTCCCGGAGGTCTACGCGCTCGTCGAAGCGGATGGCGAAGGGGACGGCCTGCCGGTGATCGTTCATGGCGAGGCCGCGCGCGGCGCGGCGAACATCGCGTCGAGTCCAAAGGTCGCTGCCGATCTCGTCGCCGCCTTCGTTCTCACCTCGGGATCGACCGGCGAGCCGGTGCCGCACGCCAAGCCCTGGGGCCTGCTCGCCGTCAGTGCGCGCGCCGAAGCGACACGGCTCGCCGAGGCGATCGGTCGCGAAACGCTCGCCGGCGTCACGCTCGTGGCGACCGTTCCGGCGCAGCACATGTACGGCTTCGAGTCGAGCGTCCTGGTCGCCCTGCATGGCGGTGCGGCGCTCGACGCCGGTCGGCCCTTCTATCCCGCCGACATCGTGGCCGCGCTGGCGCGAACGCCGGCGCCGCGGATGCTGGTGACCACGCCCTTTCACCTGAAGGCCTTGCTGGACGCCAGCATCGCTCTACCGCGCCTCGAGCTCGTGCTTTGCGCCACCGCGCCGCTCGCGCCGCAACTCGCGACCCGCGCCGAAGCCGCGTTCGGTGCGCCGCTGCTCGAGATCTACGGTTGCACCGAAGCCGGCCAGGTGGCGACGCGGCGCACGACCGCGGGCGCGGAGTGGCAAACCTTCGATGGCCTCGCCCTCAGCGGCGACGGCGACACCGCGGTCGTGCAGGGCGGCCACGTGCCGGAGCCGACGCCCCTCGCCGACGTGCTCGAGGTGCTGGGCAACGACAGGTTTCGCCTGCTCGGTCGCTCGAACGACCTGGTCAACATCGCCGGCAAGCGCAGCTCGCTCGGACACCTGAACTTTCACCTCAACGCGATCAAGGGCGTCGTCGACGGCGCGTTCTGGATGCCTCCCGACGTAGCGGATACGCCGGGCATCGCGCGGCTGGTCGCCTTCGTCGTCGCACCGGCGCTGCGCCGGGAGCGCATCCTGGCCGCCTTGCGAACGCGCGTCGACGCCGCCTTCCTGCCGCGGCGCATCGTTCATGTCGACGTTCTGCCGCGCGAAGCGACCGGCAAGCTCACCGCGGCACGCCTTGCCGAACTGGCCGTGGCGCACCCCCTGGCGCGCGCCTGACCCGGCACCAGCATGGAATCGCCCCCGACCCGGCGCATCGACATCGCGGCCGACCATCCGGCCTTTGCCGGCCACTTTCCGGGCCGGCCGCTGTTGCCGGGCGTCGCACTGGTCGCCGAGGTGCTGGAGACGGCTGCGGCCGACCGCGGATTGAAAGAGGCCATCGGCGCCTCGCCGCAGATCCTGGTCGTCAAATTTCTTGCGTCGGTGCTGCCGGGTGCGGTGCTCGAGATCGCGTTTCAGGTCGGTGCGCGGTCAGTCTCGTTCAACGTCACAGAAAGCGGCCGGATCGCCGCCAGCGGACAGTTCGCGCGCGCCGACGCGGCCGCGAGCGTGGCGCCATGAAGAGCGAAAGCGGCACCGCCCGGGCCACCGGCTGGACCGGCCAGCGCGAGCGCAGCAACCTGCCCGCGATACGGCTGATGCGCTGGATCGCGCTGGCCGCGGGAAGGCGTCTCGCGCGCCTTCTGCTGCACCCGATCGCCTTCTACTTCGTCATCGCCGGGCGCGAGCAACGCCGGCAATCGCGCCGCTATCTCGATCGCGCCCTCGGCCGGCGCGCAACCTGGCGCGACGTCCATCGCCATTTCTTCAGCTTCGCCGCCACCGTGCTCGACCGCGTCTATCTGCTGCGCGAACGCTTCGACGAATTCGAGGTCGAGGCGAGCGGCGTCGAGACCGTCCTCGCCTCGGTCTCGCGCGGCGAAGGCGTGCTCGCCTGTGGTGCCCACCTCGGCAGCTTCGAGGCCTTGCGCATGGTCGGCCACGACCAGGGCCTGCGCGTGGCGATAATCATGTACGAGGACAACGCCCGCCTCATCAACGAGACGCTGGCGGCGATCGCGCCGAACGCGAAGCTGCACACGATCGCGCTCGGCCGCGTCGACGCGATGCTCTCGTTGCGCCGCTGGCTCGACGACGGCGGCGTCGCCGGCATGTTGGCCGACCGCACGCTGCCGGGACCCACGCAGCGCTCGAAGAGCGTGATCCTGCCCTTTCTCGGCGCGCCGGCGCGCTTTGCCGACGGACCGTTTCGGCTGGCGGCGATGCTGCGCAAGAAGGTCGTCTTCATGGCCGGCCTATATCGCGGCGGGAATCGCTACGAGCTGCACTTTGCCGAGCTCGCCGACTTCTCGATCGCCGGGTCGGCCGCCGAGCGCGACGCCGCGATCCGCGCCGCGCTCGCCCGCTATGTCGCGACGCTCGAAGCGCTGTGCCGTTCCGCGCCCTACAACTGGTTCAACTTCTACGACTTCTGGGCCGACGCCAATGCGAGCACAAGCAAAGAGGCCTGAGCGGCGCGCCTTCGCGAACCGCCTTGTGACGCTGATCGCGGCCCTTGCCTGCACCGGGCCGTCGACGGGGTTCGCCGCGCCTGGATTCGACCTCGCGCAACTGACGGCACAGCTCGCGCGCGTGAAGGCGGGCGAGGCCAGCTTCACCGAGAAGCGGCGGATCGAAATGCTCGACCGCACGCTCGAATCGTCAGGCCGACTGAGCTTTCGCGCCCCTGACACGTTCGTGCGCGAGACGCTGAAACCGCGCCGCGAAAAACTCGAAGTCGCAGGCAATGTCCTGACGATGAGCCTGGGCGAACGAAGCCGCACCGTCCAGCTCGACAGCGCGCCTGAGGCGGCGGTCATCGTCGAGGCGGTGCGTGGCACGCTCACGGGCAACCGCGAGGCGCTCGAACGGCTCTTCATCGCAGCGGTCTCGGGGAGTGCCGAGCGGTGGTCGCTCGAGCTCGTGCCGCGCGACATGCGCCTGCGCGGCCAGGTGGCATCGGTGCGCTTGACGGGGCGCGAGTCGACGGTTCGCGAAGTGCTGGTGATGCTTGCCGACGGTGATCGCTCGACGATGACCATCGAGCCGCTGTCGAGCGTGGTCGCCCCCTGAGCGCGATGGCCGTTCGCCCAGGTGCCGGTCGCGCAGGCGCTGCCGCCATCGCGGTCTGGCTCCTCGGGCTGGCGTTGGCGATCGGCGTCGCTGTCCAAGCCCACTACGTCGCCGACCTCTCCGCTTTTCTTCCTTCGGCGCCGACGCCCCAGCAGGCCGTCCTGCTCGACCAGCTCAAGTCCGGAACGGCGTCACGTCTGGTGCTGGTCGGCATCGAAGGCGGCGACTCGACCGCGCGTGCCGATGCCTCGAAACGACTCGCCGAGGCTCTGCGTGCGAGCGGCCTGTTCGCGTCCGTCGACAACGGCGATACAACCCCCTGGCAGGACGCCGGCCGCTTCGTTTTCGAGCACCGCTACGCCTTGAGCCCGGCCGTCGACGCAGCGCGCTTCAGCGTCGATGGCCTGCGCGCGGCGATCGACGAGACGCTCTCGCTGCTGGGCACGCCGGCGGGATCGCTGATCAAGCCGATTCTGCTGCGCGACCCGACCGGCGAGACCGTGCGCATCGCCGACGCGCTGACTCCGGCGCAGGCGCCGAAGAGCGAGCAAGGCGTGTGGGTTTCACGCGCTGCGCCGCGCGCCGTGCTGGTGATGACGACGCGCGCCGAGGGCGCCGATCTCGACGGCCAGCAGGCGGTGCTGCAGGCGATTCGCGATGCGTTCGCGAAGCTGGCGCCGGTCGCCGCGAAGCAAGGCACAGCCGAAGCCAACGCGACGCTCCGCCTCGAGGTCACAGGCGCCGGAAGCTTCGGCGTGGCGGCACGCGAACGCATCAAGTCCGAGGTCCAGCGGCTCGCTGTGCTCGCCACGCTGGCGATGGTCGGCCTGCTCTGGCTCGCCTTCGCATCGTTGCGCTCGCTCGCCATCGCGCTGCTGCCGGTTGCCACCGGCGTGCTGGCCGGCATCGCGGCCGTGAGCCTCGGCTTCGGCCAGGTGCATGGCATGACGCTGGGCTTCGGCACGACACTGATCGGCGAAGCGGTCGACTACGCGATCTACTACCTGATCCAGGTGCGCGCTTCGAGCCGCGATGCCGGCGATGCGACGAAGGGCGAGAGCCCCGCCGCAGGCTGGTTGAGCCGGAGTTGGCCGACGGTGCGACTCGGCCTTTTCACCTCGCTGATCGGCTTCGCCGCGCTGGTTTTCGCAGGCTTTCCCGGCCTCGCCCAGCTCGGCGTGTTCTCGATCGCCGGGCTCGCCGCGGCCGCTGCGACGACACGCTTCGTCTTTCCCGCCATCGCACCGCGCGGCGCGCCCGGATTGGGCTTGCGCGAGCGGCTCGGCCGCTTGATGCGTAGCGCCGCCGAAACCTTGCCTCGCGTTCGCTTTGTGTTCATCGCCCTGGCCGTGCTCGCGGCAATCGCTCTGATCGCATTGCCGACACCGTGGCGCGGCGAGTTGCTGGATCTGAGCCCGATCGACGCTGCCGAGCAGAAGCGCGACGCCATCCTGCGCACCGACGTTGGCGCGCCCGACGCGGCAACGCTGGTCGCGGTCTCGGCGCCGGACGAGGCCGGCGCGCTCGTCGGAGCCGAAGCGGTGGGCGCACGCCTCGACGTGCTGGTGCGCGACGGCGTTCTCCAGGGCTACACCTCGCCAGCGCGCTTTCTGCCGAGCCCGGCGACGCAGCAGGCGCGTCTCGCTGCCCTGCCCGATACCGCGACGCTCACGACGCGACTAGAGCAGGCGACCGAAGGCGGTGCGCTGCCGGCCGCGCGCCTCGGCGCCTTCGTCGCCGAAGTGCAAGGGGCGCGCGGCCAAGCGCCGTTCGGCCGCATCGCGCTCGAAGGCACACCGCTCGCGACCGCCGTCGACGCCTTGCTGCTGCGCGGCGACGCGACCCGGCCGTGGCGCGCTCTGCTCAATCTACAGCCGGCAGACGGCCGGGCGGTCGACACCGGCCGCGTCCGCACCGCGATCGCCAGCGTTCCGGGCGCCGAGCTCATCGCCATCAAGCCGGAGCTCGAAGCGCTCTATGCCCGCTACCTGCGGCAGGCGATGTGGCAAGCGGGCCTCGGCGCCGCCGCAGTCGTCGCCCTGCTGGCGGGTTACTTGCGCAACGCGCGGCGCCTCGCGGCCGTGCTGCTGCCGCTCGTCGCCACGAGCCTGATCGTGCTGGCCGCGCTCGCCGCGAGCGGCGCGGCGCTCGGCATCCTGCATCTGGTCGGGCTGCTTCTCACCGTGGCGATCGGCTCGAACTACGCGCTCTTCTTCGACCATCTGAAGCGTGAGGACGAAGTCGACACGGACACGCTCGCATCGCTGCTGCTCGCCGACCTCACGACCGTGATCTCGTTCGGCCTGCTCGCCAGCTCGCGGATCCCGGTGCTGCACGCGGTCGGCGTCGTGGTCGCGCCAGGTGCCTTGCTTTGTCTGGTGTTTTCGGCGGCGTTCATTGCCCGTGATCGGCAAGATGACACGCGTGGGAAAATCGCCTGATGCCGCCGCTCCCGGCTTATGTCAAAGCAAGCGCAGCGGTGCACGCCGCCGCCGGACTCACGGCTGTGCTCGTGCCCGCCGCCTGGCCGTGGGCGCTCGGTGCGGTCGCCGCAAACCACGTGGTGCTGACAGGCGCGGGTCTGTGGCCGCGCTCGAGCTGGCTGGGGCGAAACTGGTCACGCTTGCCCGACGCGGCGGCTGCGCGCCGTGAAGTCGCGATCACGATCGACGACGGGCCGGATCCGGAAGTCACTCAGGCCGTGCTCGACGTGCTCGATGCGCACTCGGTGCGCGCGACCTTCTTCGTCATCGCTTCGGCGGCCGCGCGCCACCCTGAGCTCTGTCGCGAAATCGTGCGGCGCGGCCACAGCGTG
>JAYSMB010000456.1:0-4426 GCA_043725065.1 Burkholderiales bacterium | reverse complement strand
CGGTCGTGCCCTGCCCGTGAGTTGAACCCGGTCCCCGTCGCTTCTTTCGTAGCTACCATCGCCACCACCCTCACCAGCCGCCCGCCGCCTGCCAGCCGGGGGGCGGCACCGGTTGCCATGCGCCTGCACCTGGTCGACCTCGCGTCGGCCACCCTCGCCGACGGTTCGAGCAGCGCACTCGCGCCGCGTGACGCTGCGCTGCTGGCGTGGCTGGCGCTCGAGGGCCCGACGCCGCGGGCGCGCCTGGCCGAATTGCTGTGGCCGGGCAGCGAGCCCGACGCGGCGCGCAATACCTTGCGCCAGCGCCTCTTTCACCTCAAAAAGCACTGCGGCGAGCTGGTCAGCGGTGGCACCGCGCTGCGTCTGGCCGAAGCGGTACAGCACGATCTGGGCGCCGCGGCGGGCGTGCTCGGCGACCTGCAGTTTCCTGATGCACCCGACCTGAACCGCTGGCTGCAGGATCAGCGCGAGCGTCGCGTCGGCGTCCAGCGGCGCGACCTCGAAGCACGGGCCCATGCGCTCGAGAACGCCGGCGAGCTCGCCGCCGCGCTGCCCGTGGCGCAGGCCCTTTTGCAGCTCGACGCCTTGAGCGAAGCGGCGCATCGCCACCTGATGCGTCTGCACTACTTGCGCGGCGACCGTGCCGCCGCCCTGCTCGCCTTCGATCATTGCGAGCGCACCCTCAAGGACGAGGTCGGAACGCGCCCCTCGGGCGAAACGCTCGCCCTGCTGCAAACCATCGAGCGGGCGCATCCGCACAGCTGGCTGCCGGGCCAGGCCTTGCCGGCGTCGGCGCTGCGGCCGCCGCAGCTCATCGGCCGCGAGACGGAGCTGGGCGAGCTCGCCAGTGCCTGGTCGGCCGGGCGACTCTTCATCGTCGCCGGGCAAGCCGGCGCAGGCAAGAGCCGGCTGCTCGACGCGATGTCCGATGCGCAGCCAGGCGTGCTGGTCCTGCGCGCCCGTCCGGGCGACGACAAGGTGCCCTTGGCCACCCTCGATCGGCTGGTCCATCGCCTGAGCGAGCGCTGGCCGGTGCTCGGGGCCGTGCCCGCTTGTGCGCGCTTCAAGGTGCTGATGTCGGGACCCGGGGAGGATCGGGCGCCGAGCGTGCAGTCGGCGGTGCCGATGCTCGCCGACCTGTTGCGCGCCGCCCGTCAGCACGGCCTCGGCGGCCTGGTCCTCGACGACCTGCAATTCGCCGACGACGCGAGCGTCGACACCTGGCAGGAACTGCTCGATTGGCCCGCGCTCGCCGGCTTGCATTTCGGCTTCGCCTCGCGCGTCGAAGGCGATGCCGCGGCCCGGCGCATCGGCAGCCTGGGCAAGCGCGGCGATGCGATCGTCCTGCCCTTGCAGCCGCTCGATGCCGCGGCGATCGAACCCTTCGTTGAATCGCTGGCGCTGCCGACCGTCGATGCCCGGGCCGTGGCGGCGGCGCTGGTGCGGCGCATCGGCGGCAACCCCTTGCACCTGCTCGAAACGATCCGCCACGCGCTCGAAAAACACGGCCACCTGAGCGCCGACAAGCTGGAAGCGCCGGCACGCGTGACCGAGCTGCTCGAGCAGCGCCTTCTCGCATTGCCGACCGACGGGCTGCTGGTCGTGCGCATCGCCGCCGTTGCCGGTAACGACTTCGATCCCGAGCTCGCCGCGTCGGTGAGCCGGCGCGACGTGCTCGAGCTGGCAGACGCCTGGCATGCGCTCGAGCGGCAGGGCCTGCTCGATGCGCGCGGCTTCATGCACGACCTGATCGGCGAAGCGGCGCATCGCCTGCTGCCGCGGCCGATCGCGCGCGTGCTGCACGCCCGGGTCGCCGCTCATCTCGGCCAGCGCGGCGCGAGCGCGGCGCGGCTGGCGCACCACTGGCTCTGCGCCGGCGACGAAGCCGCGGCCGCGCCGCATCTCGCGGTCGCGGCACGCCAGGCCTGGCGGCTCGGGCGCAGCCGCGAAACGCGCGACGCCTATGATCGGGCCGCGGCCATCGAGCTGTCGCGCGGCCAAGCCGACGTGGCTTTCGAACTGCTGTTCGACTGCGCCGAGTCGATCACCGAGATCGGGCCCTCGACCGAGTTCGATGCCGCCGTCGATCGCCTGGAGCCGCTCACTCACACGCCGTCGCAGCGGGCCCGCCTGACGTTTCTGCGCGCCGTCGGTCTGCATCAACGCGCCGACCATGCCGCTTGCCGGGCGCGCACCGACGATGCGCTGGTCCTGGCGATTGCCAGCGCCGACCACGTCATCGAGGCCGAGTGCCATTTCAGCAAGGGCGTCTACGCGACCCACGACGGCCGGCTGCGCGAGGCGATCGAACATCTTTCGGCGGCCGCCGCGCTGCACCGAAGCGTCGGCCGCGAGCAGCGCGCGCTCACGATCGAGCTGAACATCGACATTGTCCGGCTGTGGACGGGGCAGGCCGGGTTGGCGCTCGACCGGCAACACCAGGAGCTGCGGCGCGTGCTCGATTCGGGCTCGTCGAAGATGCTGGCTATGCTCATGGTGCGCCGGGCGGACAGCGAGCTTCACCTCGGCGATGTCGCCGCCGCAAGGCTCACGGCCGACCGCGCCGCCGAGGCTCTGCGCGCCACCGACATGATCGGCGCCGAACTGGCATCGACGGCGCGCGGCATCGCCGACGTGCGGCGTCGCTGCGGTCAATGGAACTCGGCCCTGGCCATCGTCGACGAATCGCAGCAGCGGCTCGGCTCGCAACGCGACCCGGAACAGTTACTGGCGTGGGCACTGGCCGAGATCACTCTCGACCTCGGCCGGCCCGACCTGGCACACCGCCACATCGAAGCTTTTTCCGCCGTATCGCAGCACTCCACGCGCCAGAGCCAGCGGGCGCAGGCGCTGCGCTGGCGCTACGCCCTTGCGGTCGGTGCCCGGATCGAAACCGCCGCCATCGTCGCCGACGCGCTGGACTCGGAGAATCTGCTCCTGGCCTGCCGGCTCATGCTGGTCGCCGGGCAAGCCGACGAGCCCGAGCCGACCTCGGCGCAGTGCGATGCCCTGATCGCACGATGCGAGTCGCAGGGGCTGCGCGAGGAGCTCGCGCCCCTGCATTCCCTGTGCGCCTGGTTGCTGGCGCGCGGCGGCGATGCGCCTGAGGCGCTGACCCGCGTCGCGCTTGCCACGCTCGAGTTGGAAAAAGCCGAGCTCGGTGCGGTGACGCCGCTGTGCGCGCTGTGGCTGGCGCGGGCGCTGCAATGTCTCGGCCACACGGCCGGGGCGGCGCAGCGCGCGCAATCGGCGGCGGCGTGGCTGACCGAACGCGCACAGCACTCGGTGCCACCCGAATTCCGCGACAGTTTCCTGCGTCGCAACCCGGTGCATCGCGACCTGCTCGCGTGGCCGAGCCAGCCACCATCGAGCCAGCCGCCGTCATTCTGAGCGCAGCGAAGAATCTCTCCGCCGCAGACGCGATCCTTCGCGTCGATCAGGACGACAAGCTGGCGGCAACCCGCTTGGCGATCAAGACATTCGCCGATCGCGACACGGGCTTGCGCCCAAGCACGCCCGAGATGTAGGCCGCCGCGTCGATCACGCCGTCGAGCGAGATGCCGGTCTCGATGCCCAGGCCTTGCAGCAGGAACAGCACGTCCTCGGTCGCGACGTTGCCGGTCGCGCCCTTCGCGTACGGGCAGCCGCCGAGACCGGCGACGCTGGCGTCGAAGTTCGAGATGCCCACTTCGAGGGCGGCGTAGACGTTGACGATGGCCTGCGCGTAGGTATCGTGAAAATGGCCGCTCACTTCAGCCGGCGCGTAGTGCTTGAGCGCCCGTTCCAGCGCCGCCTGGACCTTCTTCGGCGTGCCGACGCCGATCGTGTCGGCGATGCCGACGTGATCGACGCCGATCTCCTTCATCAGCCTGACGACGTGCTCGACCTCGTCGGCCGAAACCTCGCCCTGATACGGGCAGCCGAGCGCCACCGAGACCGCGCCGCGCACCTTGATGCCGTTGGCATGCGCCGCCGCGACCACCGGCCGAAAGCGCTCCGCGCTCTCGGCGACCCCGCAGTTGATGTTGCGACGGCTGAACGCCTCGGTCGCCGCGCCGAAAACGACGATCTCGTCGGGCCACTGCTCGCGCGGTGCCGAGAGCGCGGCGTCGAGCCCTTTCATGTTCGGCACCAGCACCGAGTAGCGAACACCCGGTTTGCGGGCGATGCCGGCCATCACGGCGGCGTTGTCGGCCATCTGCGGCACCCACTTCGGGCTGACGAAACTGGTGACCTCGATCTCGGTCAATCCGGCGGCCTGCAAGCGGTGCACCAGCTCGATCTTGATCGCCGCTTCGACCGATTGCTTCTCGTTCTGCAGTCCGTCGCGCGGACCGACGTCGACCAGCGTGACCTTGCTCGGCAATGCGGTCATCGGTTCACCTCGATATGTGCGGCAGGAGGCATCGGCCGACGATAGCGCAAG
>JAYSMB010000455.1:0-8463 GCA_043725065.1 Burkholderiales bacterium | reverse complement strand
TTGTCGTTGGGGATGCCAAGCTTGTCCCGGCAATAGAGCACCTGGACCGCGAAGGCCTCGTTCAGCTCCCACAGATCGATATCGTCCATCTTGAGGCCAAAGCGCTTCAGGAGCTTGGGAATGGCGTACACCGGACCGATGCCCATCTCGTCGGGCTCGCAGCCGGCGACGGCGAAGCCGAGGAAGCGGCCGAGCGGTTTCAGGCCGCGCTGCTCGGCGAGCTTCTCGTTCATCACCACGACCGCGCCGGCACCGTCGCTGAACTGGCTCGCGTTGCCGGCCGAGATCACGCCGCCCGGAATCGCCGGCTTGATGTCCTTGATGCCTTCGTAGGTCGTGCCCGGACGGATGCCCTCGTCGGCGCTGCTCGTCACTTCTTTCGTGCGCAAGCCCATCACCGCGTCGGCGACTCCGGCCAGCACCGTGATCGGTGCGATCTCGGCCTCGAACTTGCCGGCGTCGCGCGCGGCCGCTGCTTTCTGCTGGCTGGCCGCGCCGTAGCGGTCCATGCGCTCGCGATCGATCTTGTAGCGCTTGGCCACCTGCTCGGCCGTTTGCACCATGCTCCAGTAGATCGTCGGCTTCTGTTCGAGCAACCAGGAGTCTGTGATCATGTGCCGGTTGGCCTCGTTCTGCACGCACGAGATGCTCTCGACGCCGCCGGCGACGAGGATGTCGTTCTCGCCGGCGACGATGCGTTGCGCCGCCAGGGCGATCGCCTGCAGGCCGCTTGAGCAGAAGCGGTTCACGGTCAGGCCGCTCGTCGTGACCGGCAGGCCGGCACGCAGGGCGCATTGCCTCGCGATATTGCCGCCGGTCGCGCCTTCGGGCGTGGCGCAGCCCATGATCACGTCGTCGACCTCGGCGCCGTCGATGCCGGCCCGCTGGATGGCGTGCTTGACCGCGTGGCCGCCAAGCGTCGCGCCGTGGGTCATGTTGAAGGCGCCCTTCCAACTCTTGGCGAGCGGGGTGCGGGCGGTCGAGACGATGACGGCACTGGTCATGACGATATCTCCTGGGCGATTCAGTTGAACGACTTGCCGTCGGCCGCGAGTCGGGCCAGCAGCGGCGTCGGCTTCCAGAACCCGGCGTCGTCGAGCGGATTGGCGGCGAAGCGCTTCATCGCCTGCACGACGTTGAAGAGGCCTTGCGTGTCGGCGTAGTTCATCGGCCCGCCGCGGAACATCGGAAAGCCGTAGCCGGTGAGGTAGACCATGTCGATGTCGCTGGCTCGCTGGGCGATGCCTTCGTCGACGATCTTCGCGCCTTCGTTGACGAGCGCGTAGACGAGGCGGTGCACGATCTCGTCGTCGCCGATCTTGCGCGGCGTGATGCCGATATCGGCGCGATGCTTGTCGAGCATGTCGGTGACGATCTTGCTCGGGATCGCGTCGCGCTTGCCCGGCACGTAGTCGTACCAGCCCGCGCCCGTTTTTTGGCCGAAGCGGCCCAGCTCGCAGAGCAGGTCGGCGGTCTTGCTGTAGCGGACCTCGGGCTTCTCCACATAGCGGCGCTTGCGTATGTACCAGCCCACGTCGTTGCCGGCCAGATCGCCCATGCGGAACGGGCCCATCGCCATGCCGAACTTCTCCATCGCCTTGTCGACCTGCTCGGGCGTCGCGCCTTCTTCAAGCAGGAAGCCGGCCTGGCGCGAGTACTGCTCGATCATGCGGTTGCCGATGAAGCCGTCGGTCACGCCTGAGACGACGCAGGTCTTCTTGATCTTCTTGCCGAGCGCCATCACGGTCGCGAGCACGTCCTTGGCGGTCTTGGCGCCGCGCACGACCTCGAGCAGCTTCATCACGTTGGCGGGGCTGAAGAAGTGCATGCCGACCACGTCTTGCGGCCGTTTGGTGAACGAGGCGATCTTGTCGACATCGAGCGTCGAGGTGTTGCTGGCGAGGATCGCGCCCGGCTTCATCACCTCGTCGAGCGTGCGGAACACCCGCTCCTTCACGCCCATGTCCTCGAACACCGCCTCGATGACGAGGTCGGCGTCTTTCAGCTCATGGTACTTCAGCGTCGTGCTCAGGAGCGCCATGCGCTCGTCGAGCTTGTCCTGCTTGAGGTTGCCCTTCTTGACCTGCGCTTCGTAGTTCTTGCGCATGACGCCGACACCTTTGTCGAGCGCTTCCTGCTTCATCTCGAGCATCACGACGGCGATGCCGGCGTTGAGGAAATTCATGGCGATGCCGCCGCCCATCGTGCCGGCGCCGATCACGGCGACCTTGCCGACTTTGCGCAAGGGCGTGTCGGCCGGCACGTCGGCGATCTTGCTGGCCGCGCGCTCGGCCATGAAGAGGTGGCGCAAAGCCTTCGATTCCGGCGTGACCATCAGCGCCATGAAAATCTCGCGCTCGACCTTCATGCCGTCGTCGAACTTCATCTTCGTCGACGCGGCGACGGCGTCGACGCACTGCAAGGGCGCCGGGAAATTCCTGGACATCGCGCCGACGGTATTGCGCGCGAACTGGAAGTAGGCGTCGGCGTTCGCGTACTCGACCTTCAGGTTGCGGACCAGCGGCAGCGGCCGCACGTCGACCTTCTCGCGCGCGAAGGCCACCGCGGCTTCGACGACGTCGCCTTCGACGATCTTGTCGAACAACTTTTGCCCAGGCTGTTTGGCGAGCAGCTCGCTCTTCACCGCCTCGCCGCTGACGATCATGTTGAGCGCGGTCTCGACGCCGAGTACACGCGGCAGTCGCTGCGTTCCGCCGGCGCCCGGGATCAGGCCGATCTTGACCTCGGGCAGCGCGATCTGGGCGCCGGGCGCGGCAACGCGCCAGTGGCAGCCGAGCGCCAGCTCGAGGCCGCCGCCCATGGCGACGCTGTGCACGGCGGCGACGATCGGCTTGCTGCTCGCTTCGAGCGCGGCGATCAGCGACAGCAGGTTCGGCTCGGCGATCGATTTCGGAGAGCCGAACTCGCGGATGTCGGCGCCGCCCGAGAACGCCTTGCCGGCGCCGGTGATGACGATCGCCTTGACCGTGGCGTCGGCAAGCGCTTTGTCGAGCCCGTCGGCGATGCCGACGCGCGTGTCGTAGCCGAGCCCGTTGACGGGCGGGTTGTCCAGGCTGATGACGGCGACGTCGCCGCGGGTCTCGTAGTTGGCGCTCATGGGCTTGCCCCTCGCGTTGAAGCTCCGGCCGGGCGCCGGAAACAGAAAAAGAACCTTCGTTCGATTCTAGGCCGCAGCCTCGGCAAGTCGTTGTCCCAGCCGCGACAACAAAGGCTCTGTCATCCTGAGCGAAGCGAAGGATCCCGACCCTCCGAGACGAGATGCTTCGCTTCGCTCAGCATGACACGCCTATCTAGACCTCGAGCCACTCCTTGCGGATCTCGGCGTTGGCGCGCAGCGCCGTCGGCGTACCTTCGAAGACGATCGCGCCATGCCCCATCACGTAGCAGCGCTCCGAGATCTCGAGCGCGATGGTGAGCTTCTGCTCGACCAGCAACACCGAGACGCCGCGGCTCTTCAAGGTCTTCAGATACTCGGCGACGAGCTCGACGATCTTCGGAGCCAGGCCTTCGGTCGGCTCGTCGATCATGATCAGGTCGGGGTCGCCCATCAGCGTGCGGCACAGCGTCAGCATCTGCTGCTCGCCGCCCGAAAGCACGCCGGCCTCGGTGTGCTGGCGCTCCTTCAGGCGAGGGAAGATGCGGTACATGTCGTCGAAGGACCAGCGCGGCGCCTTCTTGCCGCGCTTCTCGCCGAGCTGCAGGTTCTGATGCACCGTAAGCTTGGGAAAGATGTCGCGGTTCTCCGGCACGTAGCCGATGCCGCGGTGGGCGATGTCGAAGGCCTTGTGGCCGAGGATCTCCTGGTCGCGCAGCTTGATCGAGCCCTCGCCGTGAACCAGGCCCATGATCGTCTTCACCGTCGTCGAGCGGCCCGAGCCATTGCGCCCGAGCAAGGCGACGATCTCGCCCTCGCCTACCGCCATGTCCACGCCGTGCAGGATGTGGCTCTTGCCGTAGTAGGCGTGCAGGTTCGAGAGCTTTAGCATGGCGATCAGGCGCCGTGGCCTGCCGTCGCGGCCTGCCCGTCGGCAAGCAACGACCCGAGATAGGCTTCTTGCACCCTTGGGTTCGCGCGCACGGCCTCCGGCACGTCGAACGCAATCACCTCGCCATAGACCAGCACGGCGATCTTGTCGGCGAGGCCGAACACCACGCCCATGTCGTGCTCGACGGTAAGCAGCGTCTTGCCGACGGTCACCTCGCGAATCAGCTCGATGAAACGCGCCGTCTCGCTTTTGCTCATGCCGGCGGTGGGCTCGTCGAGCAGCACGACGCTGGCACCGCCGGCGATCGTGATGCCGATCTCGAGCGCCCGCTGCTCGGCGTAAGTGAGGTTCATCGCCAGCGTGTCGCGCTTGTTCTCCAGGCGGATCATCCGCGTCAGCTCCTCGGCGCGCTCGTTGGCGTCGCGCAGGTCGGCCAGGAACTTCCAGAACGCGTAGCGATAGCCCATGGCCCAGAGCAGGCCGCAGCGCAGGTTCTCGAAGACCGAGAGGCGCCCGAAAATATTTGTGATCTGGAAACTGCGTGCCAGGCCGAGGCGGTTGATCTGGTACGGCAGGAGGCGATCGATGCGCTTGCCGTTGAGCAGGATCTGTCCGCTGGTCGGGCTGAAGCGGCCGCTGATGAGGTTGAACAACGTCGACTTGCCTGCGCCATTCGGGCCGATGATGGCGACGCGCTCGCCGGGCGCGACGGCGAGGTCGGTGCCGCGGATGATCTCGGTCTTGCCGAAGGACTTGCGCAGGTCCTTCAGCTCGACGGCGTATGACGACGCCGTCACGTTGCTTCCTTGAACGCCACCGCCGCTTCGATCTCGCCCTGGATCGCCCCCCACTCGCGGGCGAAGCGTCGGCGCACGAACTCGAATGCCGCAAAGCCGATCGCGGCCACGACGAGCGCACCGAGCCAGCTCGCCGCACTCTGCGTGTCGAGCGTCAGCGACAGATAGCGCAGCGTGGAGCCCGAGTTCGCGCCGAGCTGCAGCTGATAGACCAGCTCGATCAGCGCCGCGACACCGGCGAGCATGACCGTGGCGGTGGCCACGAGCGCCGCGTACCAGCGCCACAGACGATGCATTTTCTTGTGCAGAACGACGCGCAGATTCATCATGATCAGGCTGGCGATTCCGCCCGGCGCATACATCACCATGAACAGGAACACCAACCCCAGGTACAGGAGCCACGCCTTGGTGACCTCCGACAGCAGCACCGAAGCCAGCACCAGCAGCACGGCACCGATCATCGGGCCGAAAAAGAATGTGGCGCCGCCAAGGAACGTGAACAGCAGGTAGCCGCCCGAGCGCACCGAGCTCAGACTGTCGGAAGCGTTGACGATCTCGAAATTGATCGCAGCCAGCGCGCCGCCGATCCCGGCGAAAAATCCGGCGATGACGAACCCGAGGTAGCGCACCCACTGGGTGTCGTAGCCGATGAATTCGACGCGCTCCGGGTTGTCGCGCACGGCGTTGAGCATGCGGCCCAACGGCGTCGCCGTCAGCGCATACATCAGAGCCGTCGAAATGAAGCAATAGGCCGCGATCAGGTAGTACACCTGAATCTGCGGCCCGAACGTCAGACCCATGAATCCCCCGCCGTAGACGCGATTCGTCGTGACACCACCCTCACCGCCGAAGAATCCCGGAAACATCAGCGACATGGCCGCCACCAATTCACCGATTCCCAGCGTGATCATCGCAAACGTGGTGCCGGACTTCTTGGTCGTCACGTAGCCGAGCAGGATCGCGAACAGCATTCCGGCGAGCCCCCCGACCAGCGGAATGACAACCAGCGAAAGCGGCACTTCCCCCTTGGTCGCCAGATTCATGGCATGCACGGCGATGAACGAGCCCAAGCCCGTGTATACCGCATGGCCGAAGCTCAGCATGCCGGTCTGGCCCAGCAGGATGTTGTAGCTCAGGCAGATGATGATGAGGTAGCCCATCTGCGACAGCATGGTCAGCGCCAGGCTGCTGCGAAACAGCAGCGGCAAGATCACCAGCGACACGGCGAATAGGATCCAGATCAACATCTGCCCGATGTTGCGGGGGCTGGCCGCCATGTCAGCCCTCCCTCTTTCCAAGCAATCCCTTGGGCCTGAAGATCAGGATCAGCACCAGCATCAGGTAGGGCAGGACCGGCGCCACCTGCGCGACACTGAGCTGGAGCAGTTCGTGGCCGAAGGTCCGCTCGGTGACCGTGACGCCGAACGCTTGCAGGCCGGATGCGAGCGACTGGTCGATCGCGACCGCGAACGTCTGCAGCACGCCGATCAGCAGCGATGCCAGGAAGGCGCCCGCGAGCGAGCCCATCCCGCCGACCACCACCACCACGAACACGATCGACCCGACGGCGCCTGCCATGGCCGGCTCGGTCACATACGTGTTGCCGCCAATGACGCCGGCCAGCGCGGCCAGGGCCGCACCGCCACCGAATACCAGCATGAACACGCGCGGCACGTTGTGACCCAACGCTTCCGCCGTCTCCGGATGCGTCAGCGCGGCTTGAATCACCAGGCCGATGCGGGTGCGGGTCAGCAGGAGCCAGACCGACAGCAGCATCAGCAGAGCGAGCAGCATGATGAACGATCGCGACTTCGGAAACTGGGTTCCGTACAAGGTGAACAGCGGACCCTGCAACTGCTCGGGCAGGCCATAAGGCACGGTCGCGCGACCCCACACCAACTGGACCACCTCGAGGATCAGGTACGACAGGCCGAAGGTCACCAGCAATTCGGGCACGTGGCCGAACTTGTGAACGCGCCGCAGGCTGTAGCGCTCGAACAGCGCGCCGAGCAGGCCGACCAACAGTGGCGCGATGAACAAGGCGGGCCAGAAGCCTATCGCTCCCGCGATGCTGTAGGCGAAGTAGGCGCCCAGCATGTAGAAACTGGTGTGGGCGAAATTGAGGACGCCCATCATGCTGAAGATCAGGGTCAGGCCTGAACTCAGCATGAACAGCAGCAGCCCGTAGCTGAGCCCGTTCAGCAGCGAGATGGCGAAGAATTCCACGTTCCCGGGGTTACCGTGGCAGTCGACCGAGGCGAGGCAAAAGATGGCCGGTGGGCGATTCGCATCACCCGCCGACGGTTCGGTTCCGCACCGCCCACTAGGGCGCCGGGGGACGCTTCATGTCGCAGGAGGTCGGCGTGCTCGCGATATAGGGCTCGAGGTACTTCACCGGGGCGAACGTGTAGCCGGTATTTTCCACGTTGTACTTGTTCTTCGCGTCGACCTTCTGCCACTTGGAAATCCACATGCCCTGCTGCATCTGGTGGTCGGTTTTGCGAATCTCGCTCTCGCCGTTGAAGCCCTTGAACTTCAAGCCTTCCATGGCCGCCGCGACCTTCATCGGATCGGTCGACTTGGCCTTGGCCATCGCGTCGCCGAGCAAGACAACCGCGTTGTAGATCGAGAACGTATAGAAGTCGTCGTTGTATTTTTTCTTGAACTCGGCCATGAGCGCGCCCATCTCGCCGGTGTAATTCGAGTGGGCGTAAGCGATCTGGTAGACCTCGAGATCGCCCCCCGAGGCCAGGGCCGTCGGTGTGCCGGAAACCCCGGCGTAGTAGGCGTAGATGGGTATCTTGAGACCCGAATCGTTGAGGGCCTTGATCAGCAAGGTCATGTCCTGGCCCCAATTTCCCGTCACGATCGTGTCGGCGCCCGATTGCTTGATCTTGGCGACGTAAGGCGCGAAGTCCTTGACCTGGCCGAGCGGATGCAGGTCGTCACCCACGATCTTGGCGTCGGGCCGGTTGCGCGCGATGCCTTCCTTGAAGAATTTCGATACCTGCTGGCCATGCGAGTAGTTCTGGTTGATCAGGTAAATCTTCGAGACCTTGGGCTGGTCCTTCATGAAAGAGGTCAGGGCGGCCATCTTCATCGACGTGTCGGCATCGAACCGGAAGTGCGCGAAACTGCATTTCTCGTTGGTCAGCACCGGATCGACCGCCGCGTAGTTCAGGTAGATGATTTCCTTGCCCGGATTGCGCTCGTTGTGTTTGGCGACGGCGTCGGCCAGCGGAACGGCCACGTTCGAACCATTGCCCTGCACGACGTAGCGGAAGCCCTGATCGCTCGCCGCCTTCAGAAGATTCAGTGCTTCCTGCGGCGAACTCTTGCTGTCCATGCCGACGATTTCGAACGTAACGCCGGCTGGATTCTTTGCGCCGGCCAGATGAGCGGCGACCAGTTGCCAGCTCCTGAGCTGGTTCTGCCCGACATTGGCGAACGGCCCCGAAAGCCCTTCGATCATGGCGATCTTGACGGTTTCGCCCTTCTGGGCGAAAGCGCCTGCGGCGCTCGCGATCAGGACGCTGGACGCGACGAGCTTTAGTGCGAACTTCATGAACGGAAATCTCCTGATCGTCGGTTTTCGAATGTGCAACGAAAGTGCACGCAATTGACCCGTTCGGAAGGTAACGGAAGTGACGCGCACTCGG
>JAYSMB010000454.1:0-2007 GCA_043725065.1 Burkholderiales bacterium | reverse complement strand
GAGGTGGTGGCAAAGGTCCGCGTGTCGTAAGGCAGGCTGAATGCGGCCCGTGACGCGCCGCCGGGCCCGGGCGAGCCGCCCAGGCTTTCTCCAAGCGCTTTCACCACATGCTGCGAGAGCAGACCACGCACCAGCGGCAGGGCAGTCGACTGAGATGGGTCGTAGTGCACCGCCACCGAGGGCTTCTCGCCACCGCCGAGCAACGCGGCCGGCGCTTTTGCGCCGAAGCCGGCCGGCAGCACGATGGCGGCGCGCACCTTGCCCTGGCGCGCCGCGTCGATCGCGGCCGGCTCGGCAAGCTCGCGCACGTCGAAGGTCGTGTCGCTCTTGAGCGAGGCGGCGATGGCGTGCGAGAGCGTGCTGCCGTCGTTGTCGACGAATGCGATCGGCACCTTCGAGGGCTTGTCGCTGCCCGAGCCGAATACCGATCCGAAGAAGGCGGCGATCACGATCGGCGCGGCGAGCGACCTGATCAGCGCGCGCCGGTTCGAGAAATACAGGACGAGATCCTTCCTGATCAACGCACGCAAGGCGGTCAGGGTGTTCGAGCTGGTCATGATGGTCAGTCCCTCAGTTGACGACCGGTAAGCGAGAGGAAGACGTCTTCGAGCCCGGCCCGCGCCGAGGTCACGCGCGTGACGCGACGGCCGCTCGTCGCCAGCGCGGTCAGCAAGGCCGGCGCGTCGCGCGCCAGATCGGCGACGCTGGCTCGCAGCATCGTTCCTTCCTGCGTCGGCTTGTCGATGCCGGGCAGCGCGGCTAGTGCTTGCAGATCGACCGGGCCGTCGACCTCGATCTCGAGCGATTGGGTGGCCGGAAGCAGCCGTTCGATGCCGGCCAGCGTGTCGCTCGCAACGACCTTGCCGTGGTCGACGATCACGATCCGGTCGCACAGTCGCTCGGCTTCTTCCATGTAGTGCGTCGTGTAGAGCAGCGCCTTACCGCGCCGGCGCAGTTCTTCGAGGTTGTCGAAGATGGCGTTGCGGCTTTGCGGGTCGACGCCGACGGTGGGCTCGTCGAAGATCAGGATGTCGGGGTCGTGAACCAGCGCGGCGGCGATGTTGAGGCGGCGCTTCATTCCGCCGCTGAAAGTCGAGGGCTTGTCTTTCGCGCGATCGGCCAGGCCGACGAGCTTGAGCGCTGCGGCAACGCGCTCTTTCAGCAGCACGCCCGAGAGGCCGTAGAGCGCGCCGAACAGCTCAAGGTTGGCGGTGGCGCCGAGGTTCTCGTAGATAGAGAGCTCCTGCGGCACGACGCCGATGCGGCGCTTCGGCTCTTTGCTGTTTTCGGTCAGCATTTGGCGTTGTGCGCCTTCGCCCACGAACACCTGGCCGCGGTCGGCGGCGACCAGGCCGCAGAGCATGGCCACCGTCGTCGACTTGCCGGCGCCGTTGGGCCCGAGCAGGCCGACGATCTCGCCGGCCTTGACCGACAGCGAGAAATTGGAGACGACGGCGCGACTGCCGTACGATTTGCAAAGGCCGTGGGCTTCGAGCATCGCGTTCCCTTCCATCACAGTGGGCGCGACTGTAGCGAGCGCTCGCGGCAATGCGGCGAGCAGGCGACAGATAGCCACTGCCCGGCGCCAACGGCGAGAACGCGGCGCGAGCTGCAAGAAGGAGAGGCGATGCGTACGGTCGGAAGAGGCGAATTCGAAGGCGGCTCGGTGTTCATCGAGGGCGACTGGAAGCCGCTTTCGGAAGCCAAGGTCTCGCTGTTCGACTGGGGCTTCACCCGCTCCGACGTGTGCTACGACGTGGTGAGCGCATGGCACGGCGCGTTCTTTCGCCTCGACGATCACTTCGACCGCTTCTTCGCAAGTCTTGCGAAGCTGCGCATGACGATTCCTCACAGCCGTCCCGAGGTGCGCAGCATCCTGCACGGCTGCGTCAAGGCCGGCGATCTGCAGGACGCTTAGTGCGCCAGGAGACTGGCAGAGAGTAGTCGATGAAAGTTCGATACAGGAAAGGTATAGCGAACCACCCTGACCCCGAGTCATGCGGTGGC
>JAYSMB010000453.1:0-4271 GCA_043725065.1 Burkholderiales bacterium | reverse complement strand
CGTGTCGGGACCGAAGATCATCACCGACGAAACCCGCGCCGCGATGAAGCGGATGCTGAAGGACATCCAGACCGGCGAATACGCCAAGAGCTTCATCATCGAGAACCGCGCCGGCGCGCCGACGCTGATGTCGAAGCGCCGTCTGACGGCCGAGCTGCCGATCGAGGTGATCGGCGAGAAGCTGCGCGCCATGATGCCGTGGATCAAGAAGAACCGGCTGGTCGACCAGTCGCGCAATTGACGATCTCGCCTCTGCACTGCATCGGCCGCGGATGACACCCGAATCCGACGTTCCGGTCGAGCCGCCCGGGCCGCCGCCGCGGCCGCGCAGGAAGGGCATCTACATCCTGCCCAACCTGTTCACGCTCGGCGCGTTGTTCGGCGGTTTCTACGCCGTCGTCATGGCGATGAACGGGCGCTTCGAGCAATCGGCCTATGGCGTCTTTGCGGCCATGGTGCTCGACAGCCTCGATGGCCGGGTCGCCCGCATGACCAAGACGCAGAGCGTGTTCGGCGAGCACATGGATTCGCTCTCCGACATGGTGTCGTTCGGCGCGGCGCCTGCGCTGATCGCCTACGAGTGGGCCCTGCGCGACCTCGGCAAGCCGGGTTGGATCGCCGCATTCGTGTACTGCTCTTGCACGGCGCTGCGCCTTGCGCGGTTCAACACCAATATCGGCGTCGTCGACAAGCGCTTCTTCCAGGGCCTTCCCAGCCCGGCCGCGGCGGCG
Source organism: Burkholderiales bacterium (assembly GCA_043725065.1). Lineage (GTDB taxonomy): Bacteria > Pseudomonadota > Gammaproteobacteria > Burkholderiales > Burkholderiaceae_C > Schlegelella_A. The sequence continues at coordinate 3,540 of JAYSMB010000453.1, read as the reverse complement.
ATCGTCATGGGCTTCATCTGGCTGATGGACAACCAGGGCTTCACCGGCAACGAGGAGGGGCCCTGGCTGCGATGGACCACCTTCGGCTTCACGCTTTATGCGGGGCTGACGATGGTGACCAACGTGCCGTTTTACAGCTTCAAGGACCTGAGTCTGAAACGCTCGGTGCCTTTCGTCGTCATCGTTCTGATCGCGCTCGGCATCGCCGTCATCAATATTCATCCGCCGATCGTGCTGGTCGGCCTGTTCATGCTCTACGGCGTCTCGGGCTACGCGGTCTACGTGTGGAAGCGGCTCAAGGGCAAGCCCGTCAGCGTGATTGCGACATCGACCGATGAACCCGACGAACAAGGGCTGCACCGTTGAGGCGCCGTGCTATATTGAAATCGTGACGTACCGAATTCCTTCCGCGCCGCTTCTTCTTGGACCAATCAGGGCTCGCTGAACGAACTCGTCTCCAACGTCTCGTCAACCGGCCCGCTAGCAAACGCAGCGGGCCGTTTTGTTTTCTGAAGGGAAATACCGTGTCCGACCGCCTGTTCATCTTCGACACCACCTTGCGCGACGGTGAGCAATCGCCCGGCGCCTCGATGACCAAGGACGAGAAGCTTCGCATTGCCCGGCAACTCGAGCGGCTCAAGGTCGACGTGATCGAGGCCGGCTTTGCCGCGTCGTCGAACGGCGACTTCGAGGCGGTGCGGGCGATCGCGCACGCCATCAAGGGCGCGACGGTCTGCTCGCTGGCGCGCGCCAACGACCGCGACATTTCGCGGGCGGCCGAAGCCCTGAAGGGTGGCGAATCGACGCGGATCCACATCTTTCTCGCAACCAGCGACCTGCACATGGAAAAAAAGTTGCGCATGACGCGCGAGCAGGTGTTCGAACAGTCCAGGCTCTCGGTGCGGTTCGCCCGCAATCTCACCTCCGACGTCGAGTTCTCGCCCGAAGACGGCTACCGCTCCGACCCGGAGTTTCTCTACCGCGTGCTGGAGGCCGTGATCGATGAAGGTGCGACCACGATCAACATCCCCGACACGGTCGGCTATGCGGTGCCGGAGTTGTACGGTGAGTTCCTGCGCAACCTGCGCGAGCGGATTCCGAATTCCGACAAGGCCGTCTGGTCCGTTCATTGCCACAACGACCTCGGCATGGCCGTCGCAAACTCGCTCGCCGGCGTCAAGATCGGCGGCGCGCGTCAGGTCGAATGCACGATCAACGGCCTCGGCGAGCGTGCCGGCAACTGCTCGCTGGAAGAGATCGTGATGGCGGTGAAGACGCGCAAGGACTACTTCGATCTCGATGTCGCCGTCGACGCCACGCAAATCGTCCCGGCGTCGCGGCTCGTGGCGCAGACGACCGGCTTCGTCGTTCAGCCGAACAAGGCGGTGGTCGGCGCCAATGCCTTCGCTCACGCTTCCGGCATTCACCAGGACGGCGTGCTCAAGGCGCGCGACACCTACGAAATCATGCGTGCCGAAGACGTCGGCTGGGCCACCAACCGGATCGTGCTGGGCAAGCTCTCGGGCCGCAACGCGTTCCGGCAGCGCCTGAAGGATCTCGGCATCGAGATGGAAGCCGAGGCCGACATCAACACCGCCTTCGCGCGCTTCAAGGAACTGGCCGATCGCAAGAGCGACATCTTCGACGAAGACATCCTTGCGCTGGTGATGGACGAAGCCGTCACCGCCGAGCACGAGCATTACCGCTTCATCTCGCTCTCGCAGCATTCGGAGACCGGAGCGCGGCCTCAGGCCAGCGTCGCTTTCGCAGCGGGTGAAGTGGAGCATCACGCGGCCAGCGACGGCGACGGGCCGGTCGACGCGAGCCTGAAGGCGATCGAATCGAAGGTTGCGAGTGGCGCGGAAATGCTGCTCTATTCGGTCAATGCGATCACCAGCGGCAGTACAGAATCGCAAGGTGAGGTGACAGTGCGGCTGCAGCATGGCGGCCGCGTCGTCAACGGTGTCGGTGCCGATCCGGACATCATTGTCGCGTCGGCGAAAGCTTACCTTGCGGCGTTGAACAAGCTGCACAGCAAGACGGAACGCGTCGCTGCGCAGGGCTGAGCGAAGGCCATCAAGCGGAAGAACGCCGTTTTCGTGTCTGTAGTCTCACTTTAGAAACAACGCGCAAGTTTTTGATCTTGCGCGTTTTTATTGCCTCGCATAGACTCGCGACCGCTGCCTGTTACAAGCATGACCGTGCCCTCGATCCACAAGCTGGTTGCTACGGCTCTTTCGATCTGCCTCTCCGCTGCCGTGGTTGCGGCCCCGGTCAAGCCTTCGGCGAGCGATCGTGAAGCGGCCCGGAAGCACGCCGCATCCAGGCTTGCACTGACCCGGATCGCCGCCAACGCGCACGTTCGTACGGTCATGGTCCTCACGTCCGGACGAAACGGAAAAATACGTCGCGTCGCCTCGCTGGTTCGGATCGAGCCAGCCCATCCTTCGTTCGGCCAGATGATCGGCCTGCACGACGCCGCCGATTCGCTCGAACTGAAGTCGGGCGTCGCGCTCGTCCTCGACCAGGAAACCGACGAAGTCCTGTTCAGCAAGAACTCGCAAGCCGTCCTGCCGATCGCATCGTTGACCAAGCTGATGACAGCCGTCATCGTCACCGAAGCGAGTCTGCGCCTCGACGAGCCGATCACGATCACGGACGATGACATCGATACCGAAAGGGGCAGCCGCTCGCGCCTCAAGGTGGGCACGACGCTGCCGCGCGAAGACATGCTGCACCTGGCGCTGATGTCTTCCGAAAACCGCGCCGCCCACGCGCTGGGCCGAACCTATCCGGGCGGCCTGGTCGCTTTCGTCGCCGCCATGAACCAGAAGGCGCACGCGCTTGGCATGAACGACACCCACTACGTCGAGCCGACCGGGCTGTCGAGCAACAACCAGTCGAGCGCGCGCGACCTCGCGGCCCTGGTGAAGGCGGCGCACGAGCATCAGATCATCCGCGAGCTCTCGACCTCGCACGAATACCAGGTCGAAGTCGGCAACCGCGCCGTCCAGTTCCGCAACACCAACGGCCTCGTCAAGAGTCCGGAGTGGGACATCGGCCTGCAAAAAACGGGCTACATCTCCGAAGCCGGCCGCTGCCTCGTCATGCAGGCGACGATGGCCGGCCGCCAGCTGATCATGGTGTTCCTCGATTCGGCCGGCAAGTATTCGCGGATCGGCGATGCCGAACGCGTGCGCCGCTGGGTCACTGAATCGGCCCGGTCGGTTCCCGTCCTCGGCGCGGCGAAGCCGAAGCTCTGAGCCGGCTTCCGGTCGTCGCGGCTAGCCGCGGTGGCCGAGCGACGACGAGATCTGCGCCGCAGTGGCGCGCAGTCGCTCGAGCCAACTTTCTTCGAGACGATCGGCCGGTGCCGAGATCGACAGGCCGGCAACAAGCTTGCCCTGGTCGTCGAGGATGCCCGCCGCCATGCAGCGAACACCCAGCTCCAGCTCTTCGTCGTCGCGCGCCGTGCCGTACTGGCTGACTCGCGACAGCTCGCGTTCCAGCGATGCCAGGTCGGTGATGCTGTTGCGCGTG
>JAYSMB010000452.1:0-1803 GCA_043725065.1 Burkholderiales bacterium | reverse complement strand
CCCTGATCGTGATCGCTCGACGATCCGCTCAACGCCGCATCGCGCTCATGGTTGCTGCGATCGGCGCCGCCGAAGCGGCGAATCCGGCGGATGATGAATCTCCGTCGTCGGCCGGAGACAAGTCATGACGCCATTCGAAGTCAAGGAGATCCTTCTCGTCACCGACGGTGCGTCGGTCGACCTGCGACCGCAATGGAACGTCGACGCGAGGTCGATCGTCTTCGAGCGCAAGACCGCGTCGGGCTCGATGCTCTTTCGCCTCGAGCTCGGCGCCGCCTCGGCCAGGAAGGTCGAACCCGTCTCGGCGTGCAACAAGGGCGCGACCCAGGTGCAAGGGCGCGCCGCATTCTTCGCGCAGGACGACTTCGCCTTCGTCAGCAATCGGTCCGGCGTGCCCGCTGTGTGGCGGGCCGATCTCAACCAAGGCCTGGTCGAGCAACTGACATTGCCGGCCGCCGACGAGCGCGACTTCGGGCCGACGGCGCGCGCGGACTCGAATGGTCGCTTCGTGTTTTTCCGCGTCATCGGCGCCGGAAAACCGCACCTCTACGTCGGCCGCCTGGGCGAAACGAACCAGCCCTTGGCGACCGGCCGAGCCGACGGCGACCAGCCCTGGTTCCTGCCCTCGGCCGAACGCCTCGTGTTTCATTCCAGACGCGATGGCGACGATGGCATTTTCGAGAGAGACGTGAATCGCGAAACGTCGGCGCGCAGGCTGGGTTCGGGCGACGAAGCAACGCCGTTCGTGACGCCGTTTCCCTCCCCGGACGGGCGCCACATCGCGTTTGCGAGCAGGGCATCGGGCGTCAGCCAGATCCATGTCATGGGCATCGACGGGACGGGGCGGCAGCAGCTGACGTTCGGCGAGCAACCCGCTTGTTTTCCTGCTTGGTCGCCAGATGGCCGCGAGATCGTGTTCGTCGAGGGCGACCCGTTCGCCGCGCGTCCGACGGGCCGGCTTTGCATCATGCGGCTCGCCCGAGTCGACTGAACAACGGCATTGGTGCCGGCTGTCCGAATCGAACGGACGACCTTCCGCTTACAAGGCGGGTGCTCTACCAACTGAGCTAAGCCGGCGCGAAGCAGCTGCTCGCGCTGGAGGCGGCGGCAGTATAGGCGCGGCCCATGCTACTTGACCCGCTTGAGCGAGGGGCGCTTGGGCGGCGGTTCGGGCGATGGCGGATCAGCTTCGGTCGCGTCGCCGCCGCGCGGCCCTTTGGGCGAGGCGCCTTCGCTGCGCGCCAAACGCGGACCACCGCGCGCGCCGACCGGCCGCGCCGGCGCGCTCTCATCGGGCCCGGCTTGCACCGTTCCACCCACGGCAGGAGCGCCCGCCGGCATCGGAAACGCCATGCCCTGCCCGTTCTCGCGCGCGTAGATCGCGATCACGTGATCGATGGGCACTGCGATCTCGCGCGAGCTGCCGCCGAAACGTGCCTTGAACTCGATCGATTCGTTGCCGAGCTTCAGCGCGCTGGTCGCCTCGAAGCCGACGTTGAGAACGATCTCGTTGTTCTTCACGTACTCCGCAGGCACCTGGACCTGCGCATCGACGAATACCGCGATGTAGGGCGTGAAGCCGTTGTCGGTGCACCAGTCGTGCAGGGCCCGAATCAAATACGGCCGGGTCGACGAGCCGGCAGTGGTCGGTGCGATCGGTGGACTGCTCATGGCGCAGGTGCAGCTCGCTTCAACAGACGGGTCGGCGCGCGCGACTACTTGCGCATCACCTTTTCAGAGGGCGTCAGCGCCTCAATGTAGGCGGGGCGCGAGAATATGCGCTCAGCGTACTTCAGAAGCGGG
>JAYSMB010000451.1:0-12780 GCA_043725065.1 Burkholderiales bacterium | reverse complement strand
ACCAGCGGCAACTACGAGATCATCGTTTTCGGCGTGCTGCTCGTGCTCATGCTTCAGTACGCGCGCGACGGGCTCTGGGCGTTTGTCGACGCGATGCTGCCGCGGGTACGACGCAAAGTCGATTGGGCCAGCGCGGCGGCCTTGCCGGCGCGGCCGCGGCCGCCGCAAAGCGAGGTCGTGCTCGACGTGCGCGACGTGCGCAAGGAGTTCGGCGGCCTGGTCGCCGTCAACGACGTGAGCTTCCAGGTCAAGGCCGGCGAGATTCTCGGCCTGATCGGGCCGAACGGCGCGGGCAAGTCGACGACCTTCAATCTCGTCACCGGCGTACTGCCTGCGACACGGGGCGAGGTCGCGCTGCTCGGACGGCGCATCGATTCGCTGCCTTCGCGCCAGATCGCCCGGCTCGGCGTCTCGCGGACCTTTCAGCACGTGAAGATGATCGCCGGCATGACCGTGCTCGAAAACGTCGCCCTCGGCGCGCACTTGCGCGGCGGTCACGGCGTGCCGGCGGCGATGCTGCGCCTCGACCGCGCCGAAGAGCGCAGTCTGATGCGCGAGGCCGAGCGGCAGTTGCAACGGATCGGCATGGCCGAGCTGATGCACGAGCCAGCCTCCAACCTCGCGCTCGGCCAGCAGCGGCTGATGGAGATCGCGCGTGCGCTGGCGGCCGATCCCATCCTGCTGCTGCTCGACGAGCCTGCCGCCGGGTTGCGACTGAAAGAAAAAGAAGGGCTCGCCAACGTGCTGCGACAGTTGCGCGGCGAGGGGCTTTCGATCCTTCTCGTCGAGCACGACATGGATCTGGTCATGGGCCTGGTCGATCGGGTCGTTGTGATGGAGTTCGGCACCAAACTGATCGAAGGCACGCCCGAAGAAGTGCAGGCTTCGCCGGCGGTTCGCGCCGCTTATCTGGGAACGGAACACTAGCCGTGGCCGAGCTGCTCCTCAACGTTCGCGACCTGCACGCCGGCTATGGCCGTGCCGAAGTGCTGCACGGACTCACGCTTACGGCTCGCGCCGGCAAGGTGATCACCGTGATCGGCCCCAACGGTGCCGGCAAGTCGACGCTGCTCAACGCCCTGATGGGCGCCTTGCCCGCGCGCGGAACGATCGAGTACGACGGCAAGCCGATCGGCCTGCTCTCGCTCGAAGAGCGCGTCATGCTAGGCATGGCGCTGGTGCCGGAAACGCGCGCGCTGTTCGCGACGATGTCGGTCGAGGACAACCTGCGGCTCGGCGCATGGCGCCAGTTCCGTCTCGGCAAGAACCGAGCCCCTCGGCAGCGGAGTACCGCCGCCGATCCCCCGAGGGGATGGGCCCGGCCTTGGGGCGGCCCGGCGCCCGGGTCGGACAGCAGCAAGGCGCTGAACGAAGTTTTCATGCTGTTCCCGCGCCTGCGCGAGCGGCGTGCCCAGCTTGCCGGCACGCTCTCGGGCGGCGAACGGCAGATGCTGGCCGTCGGCCGCGCTCTGATGGGCAAGCCGACGCTGCTCATGCTCGACGAGCCGAGCCTGGGCCTGGCGCCGCTGGTCGTGCGCGCGATCTTCGCGACCATCGCCGCCTTGCGCGCGACCGGCGTGACGATCCTGCTCGTCGAGCAGAACGCGCGCGCCGCACTCGAGGTGGCCGACTACGGCTACGTGCTCGAGATGGGCGAGGTTGCGCTGCAGGGCCCGGCCGCCGATCTGGCCAAGGATCCGCGCGTGATCGAGACCTACCTGGGCGCGGCACGCAGGAAGGCGGACGCGTGAGAGCGGCCATCGTTGCGCCAGTGCGACCGGCGCCAGAGGCGGCCGCACGCGCCCGGCGCACGACCCCGCTGCTCGACGACTCGGCGCTCGCTCACCTGGTCGGTTACGCAGCCACGCGCGCCTCGCTCGAGTTGAAGAAAGTCTTCGCGCATCACATGGAGCCGCACGGGCTCAAGATCGCCGAGTTCTCGATCCTCATGCTGGTCGCAAGCAACGGCGACGTGAACCAGAAGCAGCTCGGCCAGGCACTCGATATCTCGCCGCCGAACATGGCCGTGACGCTAGACCGCATGGCCGAGCGCGGCTGGATCGAGCGCGTGCGCAGCACCCACGACCGGCGCGCCCAGCACATCCATCTCACCAGGGCCGGCCAGGCGTTCTCGGAGCGCATGCGCAAGATCTCGACGACGATGGAGGAGCCGGCGCTCGTGGCGCTTTCGCGCGCCGAGCGGGCCTTGCTGATCGAGATGCTGAGGAAGCTCGTTGCCGGCGCGGCACGGCCGGCCGAGCCGTGAGCCGCTCAAGCGTGAGCGGCGGTGGGCACATCGCTTGCCGGCAAATCTGCGTGACGAAACCTCAGCAGGAGCCCTCCATGTCCACATCCTTACGCCGATCGATCCTGGCCGGATCGATTGCGACACTCGCTGCCGCCAGCCTTCTGGCCGGCTGCCAGAAATCCGCCACCGACGCGCAGTCGTCCGATGGCACGACCACGACCACGACCACGACGACAAGCACCACGGTCGCGCCGAGCGATGCGGCCACCAGCGCGGGCGCGAGCATGGGCGCTACCGCGGCCGTCGTCGGCGTCGAGGCGAGCCAGGCGATGAGCAAGGCCGGCGCCGAGACCGGCAAGGCCATGACCAAGGCCGGCGAGCTCGTCGAAGACGGCATGATCACGGCCAAAGTGAAGGCCGCGCCGCTCGCCGATGCCGACGTCAAAGGCTTGCGCATCGACGTCGATACCAAGGACGGCGTCGTCACGCTCAAGGGCACGGCCGACAAGGCGGCGAGCAGCGATCGCGCGGTGCGGATCGCCCACGACACGAGCGGCGTGAAGTCGGTCGACAACCAGCTGGTCGTCAAGACCTCGGGCTGACGTTGGTCAACCCGCGAACGCGCGGCGACACGAAGCCGCCAGTCAGTTCCCGCCCCAGACTTCGTCGGCCACTTCGACGACCAGCCTCAGCTTGGCGCGCTGCGCCTCGACCGCGATCGCGTTGCCGTGCACCGTGCTCGAGAAACCGCATTGCGGTGACAGGCACAACTGATCGAGCGGAACGTATTTCGCGGCCTCGTCGATGCGCCGCTTGAGGTCGTCTTTCGATTCGAGCTGGCCGAGCTTGGTGGTGACGAGGCCAAGCACGACGGTCTTGCCCTTGGGCAGAAAGCGCAGCGGCTTGAAGTCGCCCGAGCGCGCGTCGTCGTACTCGAGAAAGTAGCCGTCGACACCCATCTCGGACAGCAGCGCTTCGGCCACCGGCTCGTAGCCGCCTTGCGCCGCCCAGGTGCTCTTGAAATTGCCGCGGCACAGGTGCACGGCCAGCGTCATGCCTTCGGGCCTTTGCGCGACGACGCGGTTGATGAAGCTCGCGTAGCGGTGCGGTAACTCGTCGGGGTCGTCGCCGCGCGAGCGCGCCGCTTCGCGCATCTTGTCGTCGCAGAGATAGGCGAGGTTGGTGTCGTCCATCTGCACGTAAGTGCAGCCCGATGCGGCCAGCGAGCGCAACTCGTCGCCATAGGCGTTGGCCACGTCCTGGTAGAACGGTTCAAGGTCGGGGTAGTGCTCGCGGCTGATGCCGGCGCGGCCACCGCGAAAGTGCAGCATGGTCGGCGAAGGGATCGTCACTTTCGCAGTGTGGCCCGGTGTCACTTTCGACTTCAGGTAGTCGAAGTCGGCCTTCTGGATGTCCTTGACGTGGCGCACCTTGTCGATCACGCGCATCACCGGCGGCGCGAGTTCCTCGCTGCCGTCGGGCTTCTTGATCGTGACTGGAATTGCGGTCTTCACGCCGCCGAGCTGCTCGAGAAAATCGATGTGGAAATAGCTGCGCCGGAATTCGCCGTCGGTCACGCTTCGCAGGCCCACGTCTTCCTGGAATTTCACGATCTCGGCGATGGCGTCGTCTTCCACTTCGCGCAGTCGTTCGGGCGTGATCTCGCCTCGGGCGCGGCGGTCGTGCGCCTCCAGCAGACGTTGCGGGCGAAGAAAACTGCCGACGTGGTCGGCGCGAAAGGGGGGACGCTGGCGTACGGTCATGGTTCCCGCATCGTAAAGCTAAGATCGTCGGACGATGAACCCATGTCCCCGCATTCCCGGCCTGCGCCTGCTCCATTCACCCGGCCCGACCCGTGTTCCCGACGAAGTCGTGAACGCGATGGCACGCCAGCCCATGGACCTGAGCGACGCACGATTGCAGCCCTTGATCGCCGCCTGCGAGTCGGGCATGAAGGATTTGTTGAAGACCGATCGCGCCGACGTCTTCTTCTACGCCGCCAACGGCCACGGCGGATGGGAGGCCGTTATTGCCAACCTGGTCGCACCGGGCGCGTCCATCCTCGTGCCAGGCACGGGACATTTTTCCGACAGCTGGGCCGAGCAGGTCGAAGCTTTCGGCGGCCGCGCGCTGCGCACGCCGTACAACGAGGGCTTCCCGATCGATCCCGCCGCGGTCGAAGCGGCGCTGCGCGACGACACCGAGCGTCGCATCGCCGCCGTGTTCGCGGTCCACACCGACACCGCCAGCGGCACCACCTGCGACCTCGCGGCCTTGCGCCGCGCTATCGACGACGCCGGGCATCCGGCGCTGTTCGTGGTCGACGCGGTCGCCTCGCTCGGCGCCGCCCCGTTCGCGATGGACGAACTGGGCGCGAACGTGGCGATCGGCGCTTCGCAGAAGGGCCTGATGGTTCATCCGGGTCTGGCTTTCGTGGCCGCCGACGCGCGGGCGATGGAAGCCGCGCGGCACAACCCCACGCCGCGTTTCTATTGGGACTGGGAGCGCCGCAAGAGCGACCATTCCTACCGCAAGTTTTGCGGTACGCCGCCGCTCTCGCACCTGGCCGGGTTGGAAGCCGCGCTCGGCCTGATCGCCGCCGAAGGGTTGGTCCATGTCCATGCGCGCCACGCGCGTCTGGCGAGTGCAGTGCAGGCGGCAGTGACGCGCTGGTCCGAGGCCGGCTCACTGCGCCTGTTCACGAAAGTGCCCGCGGCGCGCTCGGTCTCCGTGACGGCGATCGAGGTCTCGCAGGGAATCGATCCGGAAGCGTTGCGAACGGTCGCGCGCGAGCGTTTTCAGGTCGCGGTAGCCGGCGGCCTGGGGCCGTTGAGCGGGCGCGTGTTCCGCATCGGCCACCTCGGCGACCTGAACGAAGCGATGATCCTCGGCTGCCTCGCCGGCGTCGAAGCGGCGCTGAAGGTGCAAGGCATCGCGTATGGCAGCGGTGGCGTCGAAGCCGCGATCGCGTCGCTGGTGAACGCCGCACACTGATGCCCGACCCCGACACCGAGGTCGCCGACGTCGCGGGACACGAGCCCACCGCAAGCGGTGCGCTCGGGGCCTGGTGGCGACAAGGCGCCCGCTGCGCCTTTCTGCTCGCGCCCCGATGGAACGGCCTGCGGACGACGCCGGTCAACATGGCGTGGCTGATCGCCGTGCCCTTCCTGCTTGGCATTCTTGTCGAGCGTCTGTACATCGTCGGACCCGCCAACTTCTACTGGCCTTCGCTGCATCTCGGCTGGCTTTCCACGGCGATCACGGCCTGGCTCTGCTGGCTGCTCGTCCCCGGCGCGCCCGCCGCCGGCAACGACGTTCGGGCACCGAGTGCTGCCGCCTTGTTTTCAATGCTCGTAGCCCAGACGCTGACGCTCGAAGTCGTTTTGGCGGCGGTCTTCGTTCCGCTTGTGCAGAGCGGCCTGTTCGTCTCGGGGGCGAAGGGTCCCGTCGTAGCGTGGGTGGTCTGGCTGTTGCCGTTGACGTGGGTGGCGGTCGCGGAAACCAGGCTGATCTGGCGCGCCGGAATCCCGCGCAAGGCTCCGCGTCTGGTGGCCACGGTCGGGGTCGTGGCCCTCCTTGCATTGACCCATTGGTTTCAGCCCTTGCGCGCCTGGTACCCGGCCGCGCCGGCCAGCGCCGAAGCCTCGGCCGGGCCGCTGCTGCTGACGCAGGAACTGCTGGAGCTGCAGCCGCAGCTGTTGGCCGAGCGGCTGCAAGCCTTGCGCCCCGAGCGCAAGGGTGTCGTCGACGTCTATGCGATCACCTTTGCGCCCTACGCCGACGAGGATGTGTTCCGCAAGGAAAGCGACATGGTGGCCAAGGTGATGGAGCAGCGCTTCGACGCCGACGGGCGCACCGTTCAACTCGTCAATCACACCGAGACGGTTCGCCAGTGGCCGTGGGCGACGCCGCTCAACTTGCAGCGTGCGATCCATCGGGCCGGCGAGCTCATGAACCGCGACGAGGACGTGCTGTTCATTCATCTCACATCCCATGGCGCGGGCAGCGGCGTTCTTTCGGCGCGCTTTTGGCCGTTGACCCTGGAGTCGGTGACGCCCTCGGATCTGAGGCGCTGGCTCGACGAGGCAAAGATCCGCTACCGGGTCATCTCGGTCTCTGCCTGCCACTCGGGCAGCTGGATCGAGCCCCTGGCGAGCGAGGGAACGCTGGTCATGACCGCCGCCGACGCCGATCACACGTCCTTCGGTTGCGGCCGGGGTTCCGAGTTGACGTACTTCGGCCGCGCGATGTTCGACGAGCAGCTGCGTCATACCCGGTCGTTCGAGCAGGCTCACGCGGCTGCCAGAACCGTCATCGAGAAGCGAGAGCGGGAAGCGGGCAAGTCCGACGGCTATTCCAATCCGCAGATTCGCGTCGGTGCCGATATCAGAAAGCAGCTTTCGCGGTTGACAGTCGAGCTCGAAGAGGGCGCGCTCCGCAAGCGCTGACGGCCTTGCCTACGATCAGTCGGTGAACCTTCTTGCCGGAAGACTGATTCAAGTCTTCCTGGTCGAGAAGAACCGTCCGTGGGCGATCTCGTCGGTGATCAGGTGCTTGTCGAAAGCGGCGTGAAGACGACCCTGCTTGTCGCGCAGGGAGTCTGCTTCGGTGACACGCCAGCTCAGGAACAGTGTTCCCGAAGGGCGCAGCAACTCGAGCAGCCTTCGTGTTGCCGGACCCGTCCCGTGATGCTGGAGTGATGAGGCCGTAATGCCGATGTGATGCCGCGTCGTGACACTGGGCCGCACACCCGAAGAACGACGCCAGTAGTCATTGCGCAGCCGAGACGACGCCATGCCCTTGCTTGAAGACCGCAGCGCCTCGTTCATCGTCCGGGTGTGGTGCGAGAGCGGTGATGGCCAGGCTCGGACCGTACGGGCCTGGCGCGGGTCGGTCGAGCATGTGGCCTCGGGTCAGCGGGTCTTCTTTCGGGAGTTGGATGCCGTGATCGCCTTCATGAAGCCGCACCTGGTTGCCCTGGGCATCGAAGAGCCCGACCGTTTCTGGGAACGAATGGACGAGGCCGCCGTCGCGCCCTTGCCGTTCCCACCGCCACTCGCCCTCGAACCCGCCCCGTCCGGCAACGGCCGGCGTCCGTCCGGCGCGAAGGCGACGCGCCGCGGTCGCTGACGCCAGCGCTCGCCGCCCACTCACGCGAACCCCGCCATCTCACGCGCATCGTTCAGCGCAACCCAGGAGAGCGCCATGCCCCGCATCCAAGCCAACCGCGACACCATCGACGATCGCTTCAGCGTGCTCGGCTTCACCGTCCGCACCGAAAGCCCGTTGTTCGAAGTGGCTGTGGCCACCGACCCCGGCCTGTTCAATCCTGAAAACCGCGGCCGGCGCGCCCACTCCAATTTCTATTCCAGCCGCGCCCAGGGCGTCACGCGCGCGCGTCGCGGCGAAGCGGTGTACCTGGTGCCGCCCGATGTGCTGAGCAGCTTCGTCGGCCAGCCGCGGCTGTATTTCGGCCTCGCCACCTACCGCGAGAACTCGCGCGGTGCGCCGGACTATGTGCAGGCCCCCAGCGATGGCTCGATGTATGTCGGCATGGGGCAGCTCACCGAGCGCGGCCTGCGCCGCTCCGCGGCATCGCAAAGCGGCTCCTCGTACGGCCACACCAACGGCGGGCGTGACACCAGCCTCGACTGGGGCGGTGATGTGGCGCGCGAGGCCAGCCCGAGCACCCCGGCGGTGGCGACCACACCCGGCGCCGCGCGCACGGCAAGCGCCTCGGCGCCGGCCAAGGCCGCAGCGCCCGCTGTCGCCGTGGCCGCCGGCTATGACGACGGCTTCGGCGCGTTCCCCGAGACCGAGAGGCGGGGCGACGGCGCGGTTTCAAATGACGGCGGACCTTTGGCGCGCGCCCAGGAAGTCCTGCTGCGATCCTATGACGGTGACCTGGCATCGCAGATTCGCCTGTTTGCCGAAACGGTCGCGTGGATCGCGGGGGTGTCCGACACGTCGCGCCTGCCCCACTCGGCCATTTGCCATCTGCTGATCTACAACGGCGCGACCTTGCGCGGTCGCGCCACGGCCTTCTACATCGGCCGCAACTTGTTGATGACGAACGCTCATGTCGTCACCGGCTCGACTCGTTTGGTCGTCATCCCGGCCAAGAACGGCGCCGGAACCGGCACTGCGCAGGAACCCTTCGGCCGCTTCAGCGTCGATCTCACGACGGCCACCAGCCGCCCCCATCCGAGCTTCAACGGTGGACGCGACTTCGACATGGCCATCGTGAAAACACCGCGTGCTGCGCCCAACGGCCACTGGCTCGCTCCCATCGAAGAGTTGCGCCAGTCCCGCCCCGAAGGCGTGGCCGTGTGCGGCTACTCGGCCCACTCACGGCGCGGCGACCTGGTGGCCACGATCGTGCATGCCACGCTGGATCCGGAAAAGCAGCATGTGCATCGCGGCTTTGTTCGTACCATCACCGACGATTCATTCACCTACGACGTGCAGGAACTTGCCGGGTCGAGCGGTTCCCCGGTCTACTGGATCGAAGGGGGTGCCAACCCGTTCGTGCATGTGGTGGGCATCAACGCCGGTCCGCGTGACGACACGACCAACGAAGGCTGTCGTCTCACCGACGCCAAGCTGGCCTGGATACGCGGCATTGCGAAGGAATGGGGCCAAGCCAGCGCCATGGAGGTCGCCAGCGAAGGCGTTGCGCAAACGGTTGAAAGCCTGAGCATTCCGCTCGATCCCGGCGCCGGTGGCCGCTCCATCGGCACCAGCGCGCTGCACGGCGGCGACATCATCGTCTCGACGACGCGGCAATTCGCCTCCCACATCATCCGCCTCGGCACGCTGTCGCCGGTCAGCCATGTGATGCTCTACGTCGGTGACGGCAAGGTCATCGAAGCGATCGGCTCGGGCGTGCGCGAGACGACACTCGCCGCGGCCATCGATGACGCCATTCTCGCGGTGGCCTACCGCCACCCGCAGCTCGACGCGACCCGGGCCGCCGCCGTCGTGGCGTACGCCCGCTCGCGCGTGGGCAACCCCTACAACTACGCCGGCGTCGCCTTCCAGGGCTATCGCATCCTGAACCCGCTGCCGGCCGCGGTGGTCGAGATCATCGGTCGGCGCCTGGGCGTTGAAGTGGGTCAGGCGGGCGCGGTCTATTGCTCCGAACTGGTCCTCGAGAGCTTCGAGCGCGCCGGCGTGCCGTTGACCAGCAGCCGCCCGGCGCAAAGCACACCCGACCAGGTGGTGCAGATCGCGCGCAGCAACCTGAGCTATGTCGGCCACCTGAAGGCCGAAGACGTGCCGCTGGGTATCCAGCTCGGCCTGGCCGACGCGTTCGACACGCCGGTGGGCGAGTCGTTCTCGGTGCATTGGAGCGATGTTCCGCTGTACGCGCAGACCAGCAAGGCCTCGTGCTGGGCCGCCGCGGCCGCGATGATCGTCAGCTGGCGCGACCAGGTGTCGATCTCCGACGAGAGCATCGCCAGTCATGTGCCGGTGATCGATGCCTACAAGCGCGGCCTGTTCCCGTCCGAGCGACGGCCGCTCGCCGATGCCTGGAACCTGGTGCCCGAGCCGCCGGCGTCGTACACCATCCAGCGCTGGTGTCAGATGCTGGCGCAGAACGGCCCGTTGTACATCGACATGAACTGGTCGCCGGGCATTGGTGGCCACGCCCGCGTGCTGGTCGGCATGACGAGTTCGGGCGCGACCGATGGTTCGGACACGATGATGTACATGCACGACCCGTGGCCCGGCACGGCGGGGCACATCAAGCTGCCGTTCGCCGAATTCCTGAAGCTGTACGAAGGACGGGTCGGCAATTCCGGCGGCATTCTGAAGTACCAGATCCTGCACGCCGGTGCGGTGCCGCCGGGCCGGCGCACGGTGACGGCGGCGCCGTTCGCGCTGACCCTGGCGAATGAAGTGGAGCCGCCTGTGCAAGCCGACACGCAGCTCGTCGAGGCGCAAGCCGCGAGCAACGCCGGAAGCGACATGCGGGGCGGCAGCGAATCCCCCGCCGCACGTGCCATGCCGGCCCCCGCACCGGTGACGCAGCAACCGATCGCCGAAGCGCAGGTGGCGGTCGCCGTGGTGGTGCCGATCGTCAGCGCCGTGGTCGGCGCGACGATGACGCGGATGATGAACAATGTCGGCGACATCACCTGGGAACTCGATCAACTGCGCGGTTTGAAGCACCCCGACGACCAGGCACCGAGCCCGGCACCCGCGTTCCAGGACGGGCCTGTGATCAGCCTCACCGACTGGCCGAAGTTCGAGGTGGCTCATATCGACGAGATCAGCGCCGGCTTCGAAATCAGCTGGCAGCACAACGGCAAGTCGCTGGGCAACGTGCAGATCTCCAATGTCGCCACCAACGACGCGGTCGGCTGGGGCCTGCATGTGAAGGCGCAGATCATGGACGACAACATCGTCTATCCGCGCAACAACCCGACGTTTGCCGCGCTGCGCATCCGCTTCGACTACCGCTTCACCGCGGTGGTGGGCTCCGACCGCCTGGCCTACCGCGAGGTGCATCTGTTCGCCAACGGCAGCTACAACCTGGCCGGCGACTGGACGCAGAACACCTTCCTCTGAGCGACGCGAGCGAACGCCCTCCAGCGCCCCCTTCGAACGCCATGGAAGCACGCAGAGCTCCAGCGCCGCCCGCGCGTATCGGCTTTGTCGATGACGCGGCCGTGCTGGCACGCGCGGCCGAAAGCGCGCCCGCGCGGGCACTGGCCGGCCTGCCGGGCTTGCGGGGAACGCTGCCGGGCCTGCCCGGCAATCAGCGCGGCGGGCCGCCTGCCGCGGCGGCTCCGGTGGCCACCGCGCCTGCGGCCTCCGCAGCCCCCAAGGCAGCGCCTGCGACCGAGACCTTGGCGAGGCGCACCGGCGCGCTGGTCAATGAGGTGGACTTCACGGGCTTCGTCGCGCAACTGGTGCATGGCACTTTCGATGCGATCGTCGACGCCTCCATCCGGCAGATGGAGAGCTATGCCGACCTGCTGTCGGCCGTGGCCAAGACGACCGAGCAATTCACCGAGGAGAACGTGAGCCTCGACCAGGCGCGCGACTGGCTGGCCCAGCACTACCCCGGCGACGTGGCCCTGCATCTGCCGCGTGGCACCGATGAAGTGGCGGCCGGCGCGCAACTCACGCCGCGCGCCGAGGGCGCGAGCCCCGCCTGGTTGGCTGACTTCGGCCTCGAAGGGCAGGAGTTGAGCGCCGAAGTGCTGGAACAGCAGGTGCTGCCGCAGGTGCGCCACAAGGTCGGCGCCGAGCGCCACCAACTGCTCGCGACGATGGTCACGCTGGGCCTCAATCGCGTGGCGGTGAAGGACGGCTCGATCAGCGCCAAGGTGATGTTCCGCGCGGCGGCCAAGGATGCCTCGACCGTTCAGTACGCGCAAAGCCCCGACAGCAACGGCGGCGGGGGCAGCGGAGGCGGCAACTGGGGCACCCGCGGCAACAACGCTTATGCGAGTGTTTCGACGCTGGTGCAAACCGTCAACGTCAACGCGCAGAGCAGCACCGACCTGCGCGCCGATCTGTTCGGCGAGGTCAAGCTCAACTTCGTCTCCGAAACCTTGCCGCTGGACAAGCTGACCGACCCGGTGCGGCTCGGTCTGGTCCAGCGCCACGCGGTGCTCGGCACCACGGCGGCCGTCGCGCCCGCCGCCGCGACTCCCAGCGCCACCCCGTCCGGAGCACGATGATGCTGCGCGAACTGCATGAAGTCGTCGCCGAGTTGCAGAGCGGCGTCGCGCCGCTGGCCGCCGCGGCCCGAGCCGGTGTGCGCTTGAGCGGCCTGGAGATGAACCTGCCGCTGGACATGGTGACGCTGCTGCGCGGCGGCGGCTGCGTGCTGCTGGCCGATGTGCCGCGGAGCGGGGCCGACGCAAGTTGGAACGGCACGCCGACGCGGCTGCATCTGACACTGACCGCCGTGGCGGTGGACGCTGAAAAGGGGGTCGCATGAACGGCAACCCGGCCGCCCAAGCATTGCCACCGCTGGTGCAGGACGCGGGCGTTCCGTTCGACGTCTTCATCCAGGCGCTGACCGAGCAACTCGACAAGGCCCAGGCCACGATGGCCCTGAAGGCGCGTGTGGGCAAGCTGCCGATGACCTTCGCGGTGAAGGATGTGTCGCTCGACCTGCGCGCCTTCGTGCGCATCGTCCAGGACGATGTCTACGTGCGTCCCGCCGGCCCCGGCGACGCTGGCGCCAGCAGCATCAAGCTCGTGCTGACGACGATCACCAAGCCGATGATCGAAGAGAACGCGATGAGCTTCCAGGCCGAGGACCCGAAGTTCTCGCTGCGCGAGGCGCTCGGCGAGCACATCAACGAAGAAGACCGGCGCAGCCTGGAGCGCATCGGCGTGCGTTCGATCGGCCAGCTCAACGAACTGCGCCAGGCCGCCGGTGCCGACGTGGTGGCGCGCCTCGCGCGGATGCCGGTCAATCGGCTCCAGCAGGCGATGCTGGCGGCCAGCGCGCCGCGCGTGACGCGGGTGGTCACCGATACGGGGGTCCGAGGCGCTGCGCTGGCGAC
>JAYSMB010000450.1:0-2854 GCA_043725065.1 Burkholderiales bacterium | reverse complement strand
TCCCATTCGTCGACGTGCGGATTGATCTCGTCGTCGATATAACGCTTCAGCGTGCGCCTGATTTCTTCGTGTTCGTGGGTGATCAGCATGGTCGTGAGGTGAGGTGTTGATCGGATGCGGTGAGGTCCTTCGCTTCGCTCAGGACGACACCAGCTCGTCATCCTGAGCGCGGCGAAGGATCTCATCGTCTGCCATCGGGCTCAAGGGCGGGCGACGCCGAATTGCATCGGATGAAGTGTGCGCCGCGCCGCTTCGTCGCAGACGGCGAGCGCGAGGGCGAGAACGCGGCGGGTGTCGCGCGGGTCGATCAGGCCATCGTCCAGCAATCGGCCCGAGGTGTAGAAGGCGTCGCTCTGGCGCTCGAAGGTGGCGACGATCTTCGCCTTCAGCGCGGCGAGCTTGGCTTCGTCGACCGGCTCGCCTTTTCTCGCGGCGCCTTCGCGCATCACGATCTCCATCGTGCCGGCGGCTTGCTCGGCGCCCATCACGGCGGTCTTCGCGGTCGGCCAGCTGAAGGCGAAGCGCGGATGAAAGCCGCGCCCGCACATGCCGTAGTTGCCGGCACCGAACGAGGCGCCGCACTGAACCGTGATCTGCGCCACCGTCGCGTTCGAAAGCGCTTGGATCTGCTTGGAGCCGTGCTTGATCATGCCCGCGCGCTCGGCCTCGGTGCCGACGATGAAGCCGGTCGTGTTCTGCAACCAGACGATCGGCAGGCCGGCCTGCTCGCAGCTCTGGATGAAGTGCGTGACCTTGGTGCTGCCGGCCGGATCGAACGGGCCGTTGTTGGTGACGATGCCGACCCGAAAGCCGGCGATCGCCGCGTAGCCGCAGACGGTCGCCGGCCCGTAGTCGCTCTTGAACTCGAAGAACTCCGAGCCGTCGGCGATGCGCGCGATCACGTGTCGCATCTCGACGGGCTTTTTCATGTCGGAGCCGAACAGGGCGAGCAAGTCGTCGGCGGGCAACAGTGGCTCCGGTCCGTCGGGCCATGTCGCACGTGGCCGCCAGCCGAGCGAGGCGATCAGCTCGCGCGCCATCGCCAGCGCGCTCGCGTCATCGTCGGCGACGTGCTCGGCAAGCCCCGAGATGCTGGCGTGCATGTCGGCGCCGCCGAGCGCTTCGTCGTCGGCGATCTCGCCGGTCGCGGCCTTGAGCAAGGGCGGCCCGGCAAGAAAGGCGCGGCCGCGGCCGCGGACCATGATGACGCGATCGGACAGCCCCGTCATGTACGCGCCGCCAGCCGTCGACGAGCCATGCACGACGCCGATCACGGGGTTGCCCGCGGCCGAGAGCCGCGCCAGGTTGTAGAAGGCGCTGCCGCCGTGAATGAACTGTTCGACGCGATACGTCAGAAGATTGGCGCCAGCCGATTCGATGAGATGCACGAACGGCAACTTGTTCTCGAGCGCGATCGCTTGTGCGCGCCGCAGCTTCTCGAGGCCCATCGGCTGCAAGGCACCGGCATCGATGCCTGCGTCGTCGGCAAGGATCATCACGCGAACGCCGGAAACGACACCGATGCCGGCGATGACGCCGCCGCCAGGAACGGACTTTTCGGCGTCGTCGCTGTCCAGCAGCCAACCCGCCATGGTTGAGAGCTCGAGAAAGGGCAGGCCCGGATCGAGCAGGCGTGCGACGCGCTCGCGCGGCAGCAACTGGCCGCGCTTTGCGAACAGCGGTGCGGCACGCGCGCTCGCAGCGCGGGTCCGTGCCTCGAGGGCGCGCCAGCGCTCGATGAGGGCCAGCGTGTACGAGCGCTGCGCGGCGCGCGAATCGGCGCCGCCGTCGAGGGCAAGGTGAAGGGACGGCATCAGCGAGTTTGCTCAGCGGGATAATGGCTTGTCAATGCGGGAGACGATGATGACGCACGCCATGATTTTCGATGCGGTTCGCACGCCGCGCGGCAAGGGCAAGAAGGACGGCAGCCTGCACGAGGTCAAGCCGGTCGATCTTCTCGCCGGTTTGCTGATCAAGTTGCAGAAGCGACATGGCTTCGATCCGGCGGCGCTCGACGACATCGTGATGGGCGTCGTCTCGCCTGTCGGCGAGCAGGGCTCGGTGATCGCCAAGACCGCCGCGCTCAAGGCCGGCTGGGACGTGAAGGTCGCCGGCATGCAGATCAACCGCTTCTGCGCTTCTGGGCTCGAGGCGGTGAACATCGCCGCGCAAAAGGTCGCGAGCGGCTGGGAAGACATGGTCGTCGCCGGCGGCGTCGAGAGCATGTCGCGCGTACCCATCGGCTCCGACGGCGGTGCCTGGGCCCAGGACCCGGCCACCAACATCGCGATCGGCTTCGTGCCGCAAGGCATCGGCGCCGACCTGATCGCGACGCTGGCCGGCTGGAACCGCGACGATGTCGAC
This sequence comes from Burkholderiales bacterium, assembly GCA_043725065.1. Classification (GTDB taxonomy): domain Bacteria; phylum Pseudomonadota; class Gammaproteobacteria; order Burkholderiales; family Burkholderiaceae_C; genus Schlegelella_A. The sequence continues at coordinate 490 of JAYSMB010000450.1, read as the reverse complement.
CGCTATGCGCTCGGCTCGCAGCAGCGCGCCGCCGCGGCGCAGGCGGCCGGCCATTTCGATCGCTCGGTGCTCTCGGTCGACGACGAGATCGGCCTGACCCTGCTCGAGCGCGACGAATTCATCAAGCCGCGAACCACGCTCGAAGGACTGGGTTCGCTCAAGGTCGCATTCGCGGATCTCGGTGCGATGGGATTCGACGCCGTCGCCCTGGCCCGCTATCCGCAGGTCGAGCGCATCGAGCACGTGCACACGGCGGGCAATTCTTCAGGCATCGTCGACGGCGCGGCCGCAGTGCTGATCGGCAGTGAAGCGAAGGGGCGCGAGATGGGGTTGACGCCACGCGGCCGCATCGTCGCCACCGCGCTCTCCGGCGCCGATCCGACGATCATGCTGACCGGGCCGATGCCTGCGACACGCAAGGTTCTCGCCAAAGCGGGACTCACGATCGACGACATCGACCTTTTCGAAGTCAACGAAGCGTTCGCCGTGG